>JAAYJG010000325.1 GCA_012523055.1 Ruminiclostridium sp.
TCCCTCCCTCGGTGACATAAACATCATTGCTGCCGGTTTCCAGCACATCGGTGATCCTGCCCAGAAGAACTCCATTCTCAAAAACCTGGCATCCGATCAAATCGGCGATGAAGTATTCATTTTCCTCTAAGGGACGGGAATGCTTGCGATCCACCTTCATGCTGCAACCCTTCAGTGTGGCGGCTTTGTCCATGGTATCGATGCCGCGCAGGGTTAACAGTACGAACTCCTTGTGGTAACGGGCCTTCTCGACAAAATGTTCTGTCAGCTTTCCATTGATGTCAAGCCAGATAAGCTTCAGATAATCAAACCGACTGATATCGGAGGTTAAAGGCATTACCTTCAGCTCCCCGTTCACGCCGTGGGTGTTGATGATCTTTCCGACTGTCAGGTATTCTTCCAAAGCAACTTCCTCCGGTTTAAAATGAAATACAGAGTATAAAGCCCCGGTCGTTTCTGCCGGGGCTTGTATTGCTGGTTAATCAGAAATTGGTTTCTCCACTTCCTTGATAGCCCATTTTTTCACTGTAACCTTCGTTCTTTCATTGCCGGTTTCAATGGTAAACTCATCATCCTTGATGTTGACGATCTTGCCGTAGATGCCCCCGATAGACAGGACCTTGTCGCCAACGATGGCGGCGTTAATCATTTCACGGGCCTTCTTTTCCTTTTTTCTCTGAGGCATAATCATCAGTACATACATTAAGCCGAACAACAAGATCATAGGCAAAAGCCCGGAAGTTAGCAAGGCTCCTATCGTGCCGCCCTGAGCTGCAGGATCTGTGGCTGCGGTTGCACCTGTCGCACCTTCGGCAAAAGCCGTTAAAAACCAGTTCATATATTTCTTCTCCTTTCAATTTGCAAGCAATTGCTAAACCGGACGGTCATTGGCGCAATGCGTTTACCGCAGCCGGAATGAATTGCAAAACATCCTTTTTTATATGGAATGAGTTTCTGAAATGAAATCATCCCGCCAGACTAAAGACATTATACACAATAACCAAATTCAATTCAACCATTTATTTCATCGGAATTGACTATTATCAAGGGTTTTACTGCACCACTGCCGCACCGGTTTCAAGGACTATTTACTTCTTGAAGGCACACCGGTTCTTTGGTACGTATACGCTTGAACCTTAAGGGCTTTCATTCTTCACGGGAACACCTGTTTTCTTGCTGTAACCGAATTTCAGAAAGAACTCATTTCTAAAGTCCATCAGACGGTCATTGCGGATCGCCTCCCGCACATTTTCCATCAGCTTCAGCAGGAACCGCAGGTTATGCCAGGTTGCCAGCCTGAGCCCCAGCATTTCTCCGCTTTTAAAAAGATGGCGAACATAGCCCCGGGTGAAGTTCCGGCATACATAACAGTCACATTCGGAATCAATAGGTCTGAAATCCTCCGAATACTTAGCGTCCCTTACAATGATTCGCCCGTTGGCAGTGAAAACAGTGCCATTGCGGCCGATACGGGTAGGCAGAACACAGTCGAACATATCTACCCCCCGAATGCTTCCGTCAATCAGATAATCTGGGCTTCCAAGACCCATCAGGTAACGGGGCTTGTGGGTCGGTAAGAGGGATGTGATTTCCTTGTGTATCGCGTTCATGACCTCCCCCGGCTCGCCAACACTCAGACCACCGATGCCATATCCGGGAAAATCCAGTTCGGTCAGTGCTTTAGCGCTTTCCCGCCGCAGATCCACATAGGTGCTGCCCTGTACGATACCAAACAATGATTGCTTTTCGGTATTTGTATGGGCTGCTTTGCTGCGTATGGCCCAGCGTGTGGTCATCTCCATGGATTTTTTTGCGTAATCATAATCACAGGGATAGGGCGCACACTCATCGAAGGCCATCATAATATCCGAACCCAGCGCGTTTTGTATCTCCATGGATTTTTCCGGTGAAATAAAATGTTTGGAGCCGTCAATATGAGAACGGAAGGTGACCCCTTCCTCACGAATATCCCTTAAGTCCGCCAGGCTGAATACCTGAAAACCGCCGCTGTCTGTTAAGATTGGGCGATCCCAGTTCATAAAGCTGTGCAGCCCCCCGGCCCTTTCGATCAGCTCATGGCCGGGCCTTAAATACAGATGATACGTGTTGCCCAGAATAATACCGGCATTTACTTCTTTCAGCTCATCGGGAGACATCCCCTTCACCGAAGCCTGCGTACCTACCGGCATGAACGCCGGAGTATCAAAGCTGCCATGAGGCGTGTGAACCCTGCCAAGCCTTGCTCCCGTTTGTCTGCATACATGAATTAACTCGTAAGTCACTGCTGCCATGATGAACTTCCTTTATAATAAATCACTTATACCGCTTGCGTGCAGTTGGTATTATGGGGACGGAACAGCGTTAAAAAGACGTTACTCCTCGACGGATATATCTTAACCCAGTTTCACTCCACGGTCAAGAAAAAGCAAAAGGACAGGGATGGTTCCCTGCCCTAAGATTGAAGGGAAGTGGTTAAAAGTTGTTATTGTCATAGTTTTGTTCGTTGTTTTGGTTTTGGTAGTTTGGATCCTGGTAATCATATCCACCCTGTTGACTCCTTTTATCTTTGGTCAATACAACTACACCAATGAAGATCAACATTGCGGGGATGATATATCTTGCCATGGTTCCCAGCGTGTTAAAGGTCATGGAGAAGAATATCAGTGACAAGCCCGTTAAAATACCTACTGGAATGAGCAGTCCCTTCGATTGCTTTCCGAAGAGGTACAGTTCAAACAACCCAACGGCCGGAGCAAGAATGAAACCAGGCCACATAAAGCCCCAGATGTCCCAAAGCATTGCGCTTTGACAGACAACCCCAACCGTCAGTAAAATGCCTCCGGGCACCAGCAGCCCAACATTCTTTCTGTTTGTGTAGTAACCGACATGGAACATGAGTGCCCCGAATATAATGATCATCGGCCAAAAGATACCAATCAGCCTTCCGAACTTTGGAACGATTCCCAGGTTGCTCAGTATCAAAAATGCTCCGATAATGATCAGCGCAGCACCCCATCCAATTTTTCCTGTTGGTTTATTGTTTTGATATTGATTCATAGTATTCATCCTCCTAAAGAGCTAACTTACAATTGTTATTATAACGGGGGACTATGAAAAACCTCTTAGCCCTGCATTAGAATTTCATTAAAACAAACAATTTTTTTTCTAGAATTGACATACATCTTATGAGTGATTAAGCCAGTGTCGGGGAAAAAACTATCGGACGATTTCGTATGATTTTCAGGTTATGCCTGCCAAAGGGGAGCATCATCATGGCGTTACGCACCATTATGCTGTAATGCAAACACACTATAAGATGAGCATCGCATCTCCAAAGCTAAAAAAGCGGTATTTCCGCGCGATAGCTTCCTGATAAGCGGATAATACGTTTTCCCGGCCGGCAAAGGCACTTACCAGCATTAACAGTGTGGATTCCGGCAGATGAAAATTGGTGATCAGGCCGTTCAGAACCTTAAACGAATATCCAGGGTAAATGAAAATACTTGTATCACCTTCACCGGGTTGAACAAATCCATCTTCCCTGCCAACGGTTTCCAGAACGCGGCAGCTGGTTGTTCCGACCGCAATAACCCTTCCTCCCCTGCCTTTTGTACGATTAATAGTCTCGCAGGCCTGGTGGTCAATGGTGTAATGCTCGGAATGCATGTGGTGATCCAGTATATTTTCTGTTTTCACCGGTCTGAATGTGCCAATCCCAACATGCAGCGTCAGCTCGGCAAACTCAACGCCAAAGCATTTCAGCTCCTCCATCAGTTCTTTCGTGAAATGAAGCCCTGCTGTTGGTGCCGCCGCTGAACCCTCCCATTTGGAATAGACGGTTTGATATCTTTCCCGATCTTCCAGCTTTGCTGTAATATAAGGCGGAAGCGGCATAATTCCCACCTGATCCAAAATCTGTTCAAAAACCCCCTGGTAGAAGAACTTTACCAAACGATTCCCCTCTTCCAGGATGTCCATTATCTCGGCTTTTAAAAGGCCGGAGCCAAAAACGAAGCGGGCTCCGGGTTTTGCCCTTTTACCCGGCTTTAACAGAACCTCCCACAGATCCTGGCCCAGCTTTTTCAACAGCACAAATTCAATCCTGCCTCCGGTGTCTTCCCGCTCTCCGAGAAGGCGCGCGGGGATGACTCTTGTATTGTTGATCACAAGACAGTCTCCCGGAACCAGATAATCCTTCAGATCATGAAAAAACCGATGTGTGGTTTGCCCCGTTTCACGATTGAGAACCAAAAGCCTGGACATATCTCTTTTTTGTGCGGGGCTTTGAGCGATGAGCTCCTGAGGTAACTCATAATAAAAGTCCTTTAAATGCATATTCTAACCTGCCTGTTTTTTTGTAAAGGAAAAATGGTCAAAACCATCATACAAAATTTATCCGGGATATACAAGGGCTCAATATCGCAAACCGTAGCTGCAGGTCAGCGGCAGTTCATATCAGATATTGATTGATGATCTGCTGCTCCAGCTGATAGAAAACTTCGTTTTGAACCGATCGCTCCTCAAAGGGCATCGGATTATGGATTTCCTTGAGGATGGCCGTGGGCTTGTCTGAAAGAATATAGATTTTATCCGATAAAAGCAGGGCTTCCTGCACATCATGGGTAACCATCAGCACGGAGGGACGATGCTTCAGCCAAAGATCCTTGAACAGGCGGAGCACCTTCTCCCTTCTTTTGATATCCAGGGACTGAAAGGGTTCGTCCATAAAAAGGATGTCTGATCGGATGATAAATGCCCGTGCTATGGACAAACGCTGGCTCATGCCACCGCTTAGCTGGGAAGGGTAATACTTTTCATAGCCTTTCAAACCAACAGAATCAAGCATTTCCTGGCAAAGCTTGCTCTTTTCGCTCCCATCCATAGTCTTTGGCAGGACAAATTCCAGGTTCTGCTCAGCATTCATCCAGGGCAGAAGCCTTGGCTCCTGAAATAAAAATCCCGGAACCCGCTCTTCCATGCCGGAGATTTCTCCGGCATCCGCCGGTATCAGGCCCGCAACAATCTTCAGCAGCGTGGTTTTACCACAGCCCGAAGGCCCGAGAATGGCCGTAATACCGTGATCCTCAAAGGTCATCCGCAGGTTGTCGAGAATGATCTGTCCGTTATATTGTTTTTGGATGCCGGTCAGCTTGATCATTACCGTCTCTCCTTAAACCATGGTGAAGCTTACTTCCTTCGTTTCTCTTCAAACAGCTTCTTCAGAGCAAAGTCAAAAAGCAGGGATAGAACAATTACAATAATGGTCCATGCCATAATTCCCGCCAGATCAATTTGTATTTTATGCAGATACATCTGGGCACCGATGGTGTTTTGCGTAATGAAATTGAAAACCTCGGCGGTAACCATGATCTTAAAGCTAAGCCCCAGTGCTGAACGGGATCCCGCTGCGATAAAGGGCTTCAGCGACGGAATATAGATGCTTCGGATCACCCTTTCCCTGCTGATACGGTATATTTGAGCCATTTCCAGCAGCAGCGGATCTGTACTGACAAGCCCTTCGGAGATGTTTGTATAAAGAACCGGAAACACCACAAAAAAACAGATTACAACCGGTGTTACTGAAACCGGCAGCAGTAAAAGCGCCATTAAAATAATAGCAACTGTAGGCACGGAGCGGATGATACCTGAGATACCCTCCATGAACCTGTGCAAAAAAGCCGCGAATTTGCTGGCTATCCCCAGCGCCAAAGCCGGGACAAAGGCTGCGATGAAGCTGATAAAAACTGCCTTCACTGTATTCGTCACAGATGGCAGGAATTGTCGCCCGGTGATGATCGCGGCCAGAGATTGCACAACCTCAAGCGGAGAAGGAAAAATGAGCGTTTTCCTTCCCAGTGAAAGAAGCTGCCACAGCAGGATGAAGGCAATGAACAGGATAGCATGGGATAACCATTGAATTTTGTTCTTGGCAGGCTGCTTAGGAGAGTGCTCTGGTGGGGGCACTCCTGGCTTGCTGGATTTTATGTTATAAAATCCTCTGTTAACGGGTCGCTGCTGGGAGTGTTCCTGTGGGTACACTCCCGGATCGCTGGACTTTATGTTATAAAATCCTCTGTTAACGGGTCGCTGCTGGGAGTGTTCCAGTGGGTACACTCCCGGATCGCTGGATTTTATGTTATAAAATCCTCTGTTCATCGTTTTTCCTTTCACAACATGGGGTTGACTGATACTCTTGGTTACTCGCCCAACGTTAAGCTTTAAAGCCATCCTGTTGATACTTTTGGTTACTAACGTGGCCTTAAAGCCAGTTGATACTCTCGGTTACTCACGTGGCCTTAAAGCCAGTTGATACTCTCGGTTATTCGCCTGACTTCAATCCATAATACAAGCCATCGTCCGGCAAAACCCCACCCACGGTTGCAGGGTTGAAGTCATACAGAATCTGAAAGAAGTCCTTTAATTCCTTTTGCACATTTGCCACAGATTGATATCGGATGTTGTTTCCGGGCATTGATTTTTCAACCACCGCCGCGGGCAGTCCCATTTCAAGCTCTTGTGCGTAAAGCCCTGCATCCGCCGGGTTCTCATTCAACCAAACCATGCCCTCTTCAAGCGCCTTCAAATAATTCTTTACCAGCTGTGGTGCATTTTGAATCAATTCATCCTTCACAAAAATCCCGGCCTGGGGATAACCTTTTTCAGTGTCAAAAGCCTTGTTCCACTCCTGTTGTAAATCCAGCATGATATTGGTTTCAGGCTTTTTCATTTTTACGGTTGTCAATATCGGCTCGGGGAGCATTGAAACCTGAGCTTTTCCTGCGATGAAGTTTGGGGCCAGTTCTGTTGCACCTGAAAGATAAACAAGGGTAACGTCCTTATCCGGATCCAGTCCGTTTTCCCTTAAGAGGGTTCTGAATACTATATCGGGCACCAGGCCTTTTCCCATCAGATAAATCTCCTTACCCCTCAAGGCTTCCCAGCCCTCGAGCTGCTCCTGGGATGCAATAAACAGGTTTCCCCAGGTGACCACGGAAGCCAGCTTATAGGGCAGCTTCTTTTGATAAAGCTGTGCGGCCAGGTTTACCGGAATAACCGCGAAATCGGCTTCTTTTGCTGTCATCCTGGCTACGATGAGATCAGTGGTTGGAACGACTTCATATTCAATCGCAACACCATCCACCTCGGCCGTATCCTTCATTGGTTTGGCGATACTGATTGCTGTAGCGCCAGCCGGGGCTGCCACCTTCATCTTCTCTGGCTTTATTTCCGTTGAACAGCCGGAAACCAGGGTGAACAACAACAATCCGATGAGCAGTAAATTCATTTTCCTTTTCATAAAAACCTCCACTAAAAAAGCCCAACCGGAACGGATGGGCAAAATATATCTACCATCCCCTCCACACGGAATGCTCCATGCTCTCAGGTATGTAAAAACGAAGGTTATCCTCGCAAAAACCACGTGGGCTTTTGTTCAGATGCACTATTTATTAATTACCACTAATAGTCATTCTCAAACAACATCTTTGTGATTATTTTAACAGATGCGCCAATGAAAAGCAATCCCTTCTGTTATCATCCATCACTAAAGCTCCATTATTTTTAGGTGGATAATTCTTTCTATATTTCAGATCTTGCTGACATTGAAAACACGTAACGTCTTCCTTACGATGTTCCGCCTCCCATAATGCCAACTGTACGTAAGTGTGCAAACGTTTGTGAAAAGAGGAATACGTTCGTGCGGTTCTGCACTATTCAGATTTCAAAAGCTCAGCTCTCTTTTTTTGCCTGATCATTTCTGAATACAAAAATCTTGCTGGCAATATAGTTCGCAATCAGAACCAGCGTTAAAGAGATGATCTTGAACACCGATATGCGAACTACAATTAAATTCAGCTGCAGGTCAAAGTGCAGTAAGTTAAACAGGATATAGGTAGCACCATACTCAAACAATAACGAGACCAGAATTCTTGCTGAAAAAAATTTATACATCTCCACCCAGAAGTTGCCGTCGGAATCAAAAACAAAGCTGCGGTTTGTTAAATACGCGAACAGAATGGCCAGGAGGATGGCGGGCAGATTGGAAAGGTACCAGCTTTCCTGACCCAGAATGTTTTCGAGGAGGGTGAAAACGCCAACATTCACCAAGGTAGTCAATACGCCAAAGATCAGATAGGATAAGGGCTCGTAAAACCTGTAAATCAAATCTGCCAGTTTGCTTTCTCTGCGCTTGGACAACCAAAGCAGAATTTTTTGTTTATATCTCATTTTCTCTCTTCTTTCATTGTTTTCTTCGTGAGTTCATGTTGCCTCAACGGGTGAATTTTCACTTTCATACACTTACTGCGCGGGAACTGTTTTTTAGTAAGCCAGTTTCCATCGTAACAGTAGTTTAGCCGCAGAAAATCATTCAAATAAAAGAAAAACAGGCTAGTAAACATTCCAAGCGTAAAATGCAGAATGGAGGTTTAAATCACCAATATCATCATACAGAAAGTGTTACCTATTCTCAAGTACTTTTTCAAGTCTGTATTTCATCATATATAAAGTAGATTTATCACTACGTACAGCAGTCTGTACACGTTTGTCCTTTTCTTACATTTGGAACCTTTCTGCGCACAAGTTTTATGGAGTCTGCACTCTGTAACATAAATTTTGAAATGGAATCTGTTCCTTCTTAAGTCCGGGTATAAAAGCCAGCAAATTGCAAACGATAAGCGATGAAAGAAAGCAATATGGAAAAAGTATGACAGGAGGTGTTTATGTTGAGTAACATGATGCAAAACCAAAACCAAAACCAAAACCAGAATGCAGGCATGCTTACAGCAAAGAACCTGACCATTCTTGAAGACCAGATGAGCAAGGAAGCGCTAAATTACAAAAAGATGAACCTTTATTCGGAGTACTGTAATGATCAGCAATTGAAAAATATCTGTCAGAAGGCTGCACAGATGCATCAAAAACATTTTGACACGCTGTACAACTATTTGAATTCACACAACAAACCCATGCAGATGCAATAAGCTGCTTGATCAGAAAGGAGGAAAAACATGCATACCACACCAAATTTAACAGAACAGGAAATCATGACCGATGCCCTGAATACAGAAAAGCTTTCCATTACATCCTATGGCACTTATCTGGCTGAAGCTACCTGTCAGAATCTTAGACAGGAACTGAACCAGATCATCAATGAAAATCAACAGATTCAATTTGAAATATTCGACAATATGCAAAAGCGCGGCTGGTATCAGCCCAAAAATGCCCAGCTGAATGAAATTCAACAAAGCGTGCAGAAGCATGGGCAAATGAAACAAAGCCTTAGCAGCTAGAAACTAGCAGAACGAAACATTAAAAAGGCCTGGTTTTCCAGGTCTTTTTATTATCAAATTACTCAGCTCCGGGTTTTACATAGTAAGATCCATTTTAATTACTTCTTATGATTTTCAAACATCAGCCTGCATTTGTCAGCCCGATACTTGGATACGATTAACTCGACGGCCTGCCCGCTTTTTGAATAGAGCACATTGCTTACTTCGATGAGTGCCTGGCCAGGTTGAACCTGAAGCAAGCCCGCATCTGTCTGATCCGTAAAAATTACCTCTAATGTGCTTTTGGAGATACAGGGAACCAACGGATATTTGCCGCGTAAAATTTCAAAAGAAGGCTTTTTATTGGTAATATCCTCCGCTATGTCTGGGAAAAGGCTAACTGGAATATATGAAGTATTCACAGAAAAAACTTCATCATTGCGTTTGCTTACATAGACGATCTGTGTGAATTCATTACGCTCGGACTTGACATTAAACACTTCGCGCAGTTTGGAAAAATCATCCGAACTGACCGATGATACCGACATAACATCCTTTTTTTCAGGATCCATACTGTCAAGAATGGAGTCGGTGAAGCCGTTGTAATCCTTAATATTAACACTGGATTTACGTTTGGAGACAAAGGTTCCTTTGCCCTTCATCTTGTATAGCTGCCCGTTATTTGTCAAATCATTGATCGCCTGCCTTACGGTAGGCCGACTGATGGAATATTCCTCGCATAAGTCTTGTTCAGATGGGATTTTTGAGTCTTCCTTGTATTCGTTGGTTTCAATTTTTTCAAGAATGATGTTTTTTAACTGACAATACAAAGGTACCGTACTGTACTTGTTAATGCCTGCCACAACCATTACCCCCAGTTTTTCTGTAATTGCTCTCTGTCTGTTTTCTTCATTCGTATAGCCAACACATTCCCAAGTTTGTACTGAATCGCTTTCATTTGTATGGTAAGCACGAAGCGTGGTTGTTATGTTGTTAATATGTTCTTACATCTTATCAGGTTATTATAGAATAATCAAGTACCATAATGATTTTTAAGTTTAATGGTTTTCAAGTTCATGAATTTAAAGCTATAAGCACTGGCATGTTTGTAAAGACAACATATTGTTCTTACATCATGCTCCTTTTCTTTAACAACTCTATTATAACTTGATTTCTTTTAAAAATCCAGCTATAAAAATGGTTTTTTTTACTGGCTTAAAGAAAACAGCAGAATTCAACAAAGCTAAAGACAATTGATGACAAGACCCCTGCAAAGATCTGTTATGGCAACTAAAAAAGCATTATCTGTTTATACAGACAATGCTTTTTTTCTCAGTAACCTGTAGTGCAGAA
>JAAYJG010000326.1 GCA_012523055.1 Ruminiclostridium sp.
GAGCTTTTTCATGATTGTATTCTTTATCGTTTATGTTCTTGTTTTTCTAAAAGTCTCCCCGAAACGCTCCATTCATTCGAAAGGAGCGACCGGGGAAATATACTTGGGTTAGATTAGTTGTAGTTAACGGTTGCTTTGTATGTTCCTTTGTAATCACCAGATGCCTGCCCCGCGGCTACTTTTAATGTTCCACCAACATACATTGTTGTTTGCCCATTGGTGTTTAAAGTAAAAGAGGTACCTGAAATACTATTGGTGAATGTAATATCCATTGTCTCAGTACCACCATCAGTATCAGTCAGTTTTGTTTCGGCCTCAACTGAAAAGTTGACCGCTTGACCTTTTTCACCCTTTATCAAAAACTCACCTACGGAATAGGTGGAACCCACATAAGCAGCACCTGTTCTGTCACCTCCGCTTGCGGCTATGATTTTAGCCTCTTGCAGAGCATTGGTTGAAGCAATGGTGCCAAAATCTAAATCATGTACTACCGATATTTCAAGAGCTGTAAGAATTGTTGCCTTAGCATCTGCTGTAGCATTATCGGTGCTTTGTGCGAAAGAAATACTGGCAAATCCTAAGAGGACTGCTGTGAGTGTAAAAATTTTTAATGTTGCTTTCATAATGAATGATAGTATTTAAGTTGTTTTACTAAAAAAAATTCGTGTTTTTAATGCGGGGCAAAAGTATATTGTTGGCACAAACAATAAAAACAGTTTCAACATACACGTTGTTTTTTTCAACCAAACGCGCATATTGTTCTATTATCTGGTTTGATGAGAGGGGGAAGGGAGTGAAAAACAGGGGTTAATTGCCATTTGCGGTTACGGTGTAGGTCCCGACATAGGTCCCCGTTTCTTGCAGAGCCCCTAGTGTTACGGTACCTCCTACATAAAAATCCACGTCTAGCAAAGTTCCAAGCCAGAAGAAAAGCGTTGTTGGGTCTACTTCATAGGTAATAGGAATGCTTTTGCCTGAAGAATTAGTGAGTAGACCATTTGATGAAAGGGAAATAGGAACTGAGGACCAGAAGCTCGCCGAAACACGAAATACTCCCGACGACTTACCTTGCTGCGAAATAATGGTTGCTCCACCGGTGACGGTAAGCTGTGGGTTTTGTGCAGCAGCGGCAATCTTAATGGTTGACGGGGTGGTTCCCGATCGGAATTGTCCAAAGAAAAGCGGCGTTATCTGTCTTATAGAAAGGGCAGCCCTTGTGGCAAGGCTTGCAGGAACGGAAACATCTTGTGTTTTCACCTGTGCTACAGCAGGAAGAACTCCCCACAGCAACAGGGCTGTAAAAACAAAAAGAGTTGATATAGTGTTTCTCATGATGCCGCAAAGATACATAAAAATATTTTTTACATTTGCATGTATGGTTAAAATACTGATCATTGAAGACGATGCTGCTTTCAATTCCCTGTTGCAAACGTGGCTTACCAAGGCCGGGTACAGGGCGGAAAGCGTGCTTTCTGCAGGAGAGGCCATGAAGGCAGTACAGGCGCAGGTGTACGATATTATTTTGTCAGATTTGCGTCTTCCCGACACAGAAGGACTTACGCTCCTGAAATGGATACGTGAAACATCACCCGACAGTGCCGTATTTATTATGACCGGGTATGCAGATATCCACACAGCGGTACAGGCCATTAGGCTGGGAGCGGTGGATTATCTGGAAAAACCGGTAGATCCGGTAGTGTTGCGGGAGAAAATTGACGAGATTACCAGGAAAAAGGACCGCCCGCACGAACGCATACCTTTTATAAAAGGAGAGAGTGCGGCTTCCGGTAAATTGTATGAACATATGATGCTGGTAGCCCCTACATTTTTATCGGTACTTATTTCCGGAGCCAGCGGTACGGGGAAAGAGTATGTGGCCAACCACATCCATCAGAAC
>JAAYJG010000327.1 GCA_012523055.1 Ruminiclostridium sp.
GAACCTACACGGAATTCCGGTTGGCCATCTCGATGGCCTTCTTAACCATATTTCCGCAGTCCCTTGAGGAGACAGCTCCCCAACCATCATTTCTGACAATCTGATACACACCGAGTTCCTTTGCAATTTCTTCCTTGAGGTGTTCAGACATGATGCCGTTCCGCCTGCTCATGATATCCCTCCTCAATGCTTCTGTTACGAAGCCTTGTAAGCTTGCTTTCAACTCTTCAGCGTACACACTTATTATGACCCGCACAAGCCGGTCTATTCGTGTTATTATTTGGTGGCAATGGTTTTCAAAGGTTTTGAAGGTTTACTGATCTCTGTCAGTGCTTCCGACGCTTCCATGTTCGTTGCGCCGGTTGTGGCAATATCGCCGAGGGATACCATTCCTACTAGCCTTTGGTTCTCAACAACAGGAACCCTTCTGATCTGACGGGTGGACATCATTTGTGAAATTGCGTGAACATCTTCATCCGGTGTCACCGTTGTTACCTGTGAGGTCATCACGTTTTTCACCGGAGTGGACTGAGGATCCTGCCCTGCTGCAATATTTCTGACGACAATATCCCTGTCAGTAACAATTCCAACCAGCCCGTTTGTATCAACCACCGGTATGGAACCCACATTGTGCTGTTGCATGATCGAAGCCGCTTCTTTAATTGTGGCTTCCGGGCGAATAGTTGCCACGGATTTTGTCATTACATCTCGCACTTTCATTGCATCATCTCCTTTTCGACCTTAGTTTATCCTGAACAATGCTTTTATTATGTATGCGGGGATGATTTTTATGCTCTGTGGATATTCTTATCTTAAAAGCAATGAAATATTGAATGGCAAATTCACTGTATCCACTGAAAACCATTGTATTTCATCCATTAAAACTCGGTTTTGGTGCCAAATGGGCGCAGCGTTTCTCTGACAATGTTATGCGTTTTGCCTCAATGGAATACGTTTCTACAGTGAAATGCAGGTGAATGATGATAAAATTGCGAAAGAAATTTTTTCTTTATCTGACCATTGGGTTGGTGGCTTTTTCCTTTCTGGAGATCCCGACAGGTTTCATCAGAACGAAAATAACGCTCTTGTTTGCGCGCGAAAATAGCCTTGTGATGGATCTTTCAGTGTATCTCGAAGATTGTAACGTGTTCTGTGCGGATGGTGCTACCCCGCTTATTGTGAATGTACTGCTCTGTGATTCCAATCAGAAGCCTGTTCCCTACTCTCGCATCCAGGTGCAGCTGAACCATTTTTCAGCCATGATGAAACCTGCTCATCCTGTCACCGGCTTGGACGGGCAGGTAACAATTACTTTATTTCCGCAGGAGCCATATCAGTTTGAACAGCAATCAGGGGTGGAACCAGAAAATGAAACCCCGGTTTCAATTGCGTTTAGTGCAAGGAAAGCCACACCCATCCGCTGGGAAGGAAAAATGACGAATCCTCCAGTCCTTCTGGTACACGGATTTCAAGATACATCCGAATCCATGGTTCCGCTGAAAGATTTCCTTTCAGGAAAGGCGCTTTTTGTGGATTCAATGGATTATGACACCAATACCAATTTACCAGACATGTCAGATGCGCTTGACCAGGCATTATCCGATCTGATGCTGGGGCTCAAGGGCAGGGGAATTTATGCGCAGCGTGCGGATATCGTGGCACACAGCCTGGGCGGGCTCGTAACCAGGTACTATACGACACAGCCGTCGTATCTGCAAAAGAGAAATGTTCACAAGGTTATCTTTATTAATGCTCCTCATCATGGAACGCCATGGGCTGAGGCCGGTGCAGCAATCCTGAACTCCCCGTTTCTGGAGCAGCTGTATCCAACCAGCTCCCTGTACACCTCGGTCTTTCCGGCTTCTATCAACAGAGGCTTGAACCAGACCATTCAAACGGGCAATATCGCTTTGGAAAATGATGAAGTGGTGCCTATTCCCAGCTCCATGCTCTCTTCCTGGGACATTGAAACAAAGGTTTTCCGAATCGGTTCGGAACCCTTAACACTGGAGGGTGTTATCAGCAATCAGATCAGCGGAAACTCACGTCACAGGCAGCTTTTGTTTTATACCCCGGTTTTCGAGGAGATTTACTATGATCTGACACACACCCTTCCATATCCCCAGGAAAGGAAATGACGCGTTTTGAACATACGTTTCCATATGGTTTTATCCACAGTACTTATCCCTGAAAACAGTGCCACAGGGCCAAAAACAATGAAAAGTATCCACAAGACTGTGGATACTTTTTTAAAACCGAAAATGGCTGTAGCCCTTTATTTTCAAGTGTTTGCGGGTTTGCTCCGTTTTCTCGTCTTTTAAGAGGGTTGTTTCTGTGGATTGTTTTCCGTTTTGTCCACAGGATGTCAATACAACCTAACCTCATGTCATGCATTGACAAATTTCAACACGGTGTCGGTTCCTGTCTGTTATTCAAACCTCATACTGATGTCCATCGCCATGACTGAATGGGTCAGCGC
>JAAYJG010000328.1 GCA_012523055.1 Ruminiclostridium sp.
AAAAACAATCTTGCCCTGGACAGGTTTAAAATGCTTAAAATGAGGCTTCGGGACAGCGGCCTTGTTTATGGCAACAAGCTAAAAAGAGAAGGGGCCTTGATCATGCGCCCCAGGGGTGTCGCTGCCATCCATACAGGCGATGACAGCAGTGCGTTAGTTGGGGAAGCAGCCGGTTTTATCAGCCCCAGCTCGGCCGAAGGCATCAGTTATGCCCTTAAAAGCGCCTATTATCTTTCCAAAGCGTTGAATGAAGGACTGGAAGGTTTTCAACCCAGATATAAAAAGCTGGCCTCAGAAATGAAGTGGAACCTCAGGCTGAAGAATTTGAAATGTCCGGCGATGTATAACCCAACCTTAAGAGGTTTGATCCTGAAAACAGGCATAAAATCAGCCGAGGTATTGTTCTGAGGCATTGGGAGGGTTTATTCATTCCCTGGAAAAGGCCTGTGCAAAGCTGATTCACACCGAGACAGAAGTAATTATTCAAACAAAGAAAGAGCCCCCGAAACATATCGGTGGCTCTTATTGTTTTGCAAAACAAAACTATGTGTTTGGTATTTAAGAACGGTTATTACAATTAGTATTTTAATATGCGGGGCAGTTCAGCGGCTTGCTTTATCCAGTCCTGAACCTGACTTTCTGAAGGAGGTTTTTTAACAAGATTTTTAGCTTCGTTCGTCTCCAGCATTTTTTTGAAAATATTTTCAGCCTTGCGTGTCGCAAGCTCGGGTACAGTGTCAACACCAGCTGCTTCCAGCAATTCGGCATATTGACCAGCAATCCCCTTAATTCGGAAAAGATCTGCGTGGTTAGCCCATTTCAGGATCAGCTTTTCGGAGATTTCAGCCTTTTCTGCAAGCTCTGTCCGGTCTTTTTTGGTAATGCATGCTTCCAGTAATGCTTCCACTGAGTTTATGCCTACAGCATTCAGTTTTGCTTCATAGGCTTCACCAATACCTTCGATCATACTAAGTTTCGACATATACAATGCTCCTTTCATAATGTATTACAAAATTCAACAAGATGATATATTCAATATATCAAAAAAACGTAAAAAGAACAATCATTTAGCGTAAAAAGAGTTTTTTTGTGTATTGGGAATATCACTTTTCTACAGATAAGCAGGCGCAGTCTGATGAATGATGTAAAGGATCTCAAGAGCCTTTGCTGTACTCAAGATGACAACGCTGCACTCAGGATGACAACGCTGCACTCAGGATGACAACGCTGTGCTCAGGATCTACTTGAGAATAAAACAAGATAAAAAAATTAGTCGTAAAAGGATTCATATTTCTATTGCATTTTTAGCTTCAAATGTCTATAATATAAATGGAATGGTTACTACTTTGTAATAATTATAACAACGGAAGCGATTGCTTGCAATCGCAACACACCGTTATATCGAGGTGGGAGATATGCTCGCCGCCTGATTAAGGTAATCGGTACCCGCCACCTATAGAGGTGGGGGACATCAGGGCCTCGTTATAAAGTACTGAAATATGTTAGTCGTGTATAAATAAAAGGTCTCTGCGGATACCTTTTATTTATAAAAGAGAATAAGTTAGGAGGTAAGATGATGGCAAAGTACCAATGTACTGTTTGCGGCTTTGTTTACGACGAAGCAAAGGGAATTCCTGAAGCGGGCATTGCGCCAGGCACAAGATGGGAAGACCTGCCGGATGATTGGATATGCCCTTTATGCGGTGCATCAAAATCAGAATTTCAGAAACAGGGTGATTCGGTAGATGTTTCAGAGAAAAAACCGGTGTCTGCAATTCATCCGACCCCAGACATGAAGGAGCTTTCTGCGCTGGAAATCAGTGTGCTGTGCACCAATTTAGCGCTTGGATGTGAAAAACAGTACAAGTCAAAGGAATCAGCCCTGTTTCAAGAACTGGCAGGGTATTTTAAATCGTTATCAGCACCAGCAATTGATCCGAATTTTGGAAAGCTCATCGCTTTGATCGAAAAAGATCTGGAAGAGGCCTTCCCAAACGCGAATGCAGCGGCTTCCGGCGAGAAGGATCGAGGCGCCCTTCGAGCACTGGTGTGGAGTGAAAAAGTTACCCGCGTTTTAAAATCCCTCATTGCACGATATGAAAAAGAAGGCGATGCCATGCTCGAAAATACCGGCGTATATGTATGTACAATTTGTGGCTTCATCTATATTGGGGACACACTGCCGACAGTTTGCCCGGTTTGCAAGGTACCAAACTGGAAATTTGACAAGATTGAAGGGAGGTCATAAGAATGTCTAAGAAATATGCCGTAAGAAATGTACGTTTATGCACGAAAGACTGCTTGTGCCTCTATGTTTGCCCTACAGGGGCAACCGATACCGAAAATAGCGTCATCGATGTCACAAAATGCATAGGATGCGGAGATTGTGCAGATGCCTGCCCATCCGGGGCAATATCAATGGTACCGGTAGAGTACCCGCCGCAGCAGCCAAAAACTGAAACAGTGATCAATGCGTTGAAAGCACTTTTGCGCAGCAAATCGCAGCAGGAGAGCATCGCCGCCGGGTTGCCCGGAAAGCTGGCTGCCGCTATTGAAAGCTCCAACCATATTATGGCCGAGGATATCATTCGTGAAGCGGGATACATGCTGCCTCAAAGTGAAAACACCCGGGACTTTCTGCAATCACTTCTTGCTGAAAGTCTGCAGGAAGGGTTCCCGAAAAAGGCTTTGGAACAGTTACTGGATATTTTTAAACAAAATAAGGAGGCGAATATCATGAGCAATAACAAAACATATGAAAACCTGATGGCGGCATTTGCCGGAGAAGCCCAGGCAAACAGAAAGTATACGGCCTATGCCAGGAAAGCTGAAAAAGACGGAAAGACGAATGCAGCCAAATTGTTCAGAGCAGCTGCCGATGCTGAAACCCTCCATGCCCTGAAGCATTTCGAAGTGGCAGGAAAAATTGGTTCAACAGCTGATAATTTGAAAGATGGTATAGCAGGAGAAACTTACGAGTATAAGGAAATGTATCCGGATTTTGTAAAAGAAGCCGAGGCGGAAGGAAACAAGGCTGCCCTGATGTCCTTCACATTTGCGATGAAGGCCGAGGAGGTTCATGCCGGGCTGTATCAGGATGCATTAGAGAATATTGACAATCCTGAAGAAGTGTTTTATTACCTTTGCCCGGTTTGCGGAAACATAGAAAAATATCAGCCTGAGAAATGCAATATCTGCGGCGTTCCGGGCACTAAATTTATAAAATACTAACCCACCGATTGGTCTTGATGTACTAGGAAAAATTCGATCGCTCCAATAAGACTAAAGAGACCATAATCGCAAAAAAGACCAAACAGAAGTGTTTCTGCTTCTGTCTGGTCTTTTTTTACAGTTTCCCTTACTCTCTTGTCAATGGCTGTTTGTCATCAGGAAGGTTTCTGGTTTCCCGGATAAGATAAAGGGGCCTGTTTTTGGCTTCATCGTAAATACGCCCGATATATTCACCGATGATCCCCAGCATCAGCAGCGTTATCCCGTTGAAAAACAGACTGACAGCCAAAATGGAAGCCCATCCCGCCTGCACTGTTTCCGGATAGCAAAGCCTTTGTACCAGTACGTAAATCAAATAGACAAAGCTTCCAACAGAAATGATCATCCCAACATAGGAGGCCAGCTTCAGGGGCTTGTACGAGAATGTGGTAATTCCATCCAGTGCAAGCTTCAGCATTTTTTTAAGAGGATATTTTGTTTCGCCGGCAAAGCGTTCCTCGCGCTCAAACTCGACAGCAGTCTGTTTAAAGCCGAGCCAGCTGATAAGGCCTCTTACATACCGGTTCTTTTCATTCACACGTTTTAGCGCGTCGCATACCTTTCGGTCGATCAACCGGAAGTCCCCGGTATCCACCGGGATATTCACATCAGTCATGGTTCGTAGAAAACGATAGAATACTGCGGCAGTCAGCTTCTTAAAAGCACTTTCACCCTTGCGGGAGATCCTTTTGCCGTAGACGACGTCATAGCCTTCCTTCCATTTGTCAATCATCTGCAAAATCACTTCGGGAGGGTCCTGCAGGTCGCCGTCTATGACCACGACACACCGCCCGGAGGAATGATCCATGCCTGCTGTAATCGCGATTTGGTGACCGAAGTTTCTGGAGAAGTCCAGTAATTTCACTCGCTCATCGTGGTCACAAATCTCACCAAGCATTTCAGCGGTTTTATCACGGCTTCCGTCATTTACGAAAACAATTTCATAGCTATATCCGCTTTTTTCCATTACCTCGGTCAACCGGCGGTAGGTTTCAGCCAGAACAGCTTCCTCATTATACATGGGTACTACAACAGAACACAATATATCCATTCTTATTACTTCCTTTCAGGGCTACCTGTGGAAAAGAGAAGAACAGCTGTTATCCAGGAAAACACAGGGGTGATATTCTGTTACAGGCAAAAAACATCTATCTTTTCAACTGTCCGGGATCATTCTATAACAACGAATGCAATTTCGCAAGCAATCAAAAAGATACGAGCGCCAGGGAGACTACCGATCGTTACTGTTCACAGGTAAACAGGCGCAGCCTGTCATCCTGAACGTAGTGAAGGATCTTGCATTATTGCTGACAAGATCCTTCGCTGCGCTCAGGATGACATCGCTGCGCTCAGATAAAACACATACCTCTGAAGTTACTTATGAACTTATTAGTGGGGGGTGTGAACAGTAACTACCGATCAGTAAATGTAAGCGGGATTGTTGGAAAACATACTTTACTTTTACAGTAATATTATGTAAAATAAAATGAGAGTATTCAGTTTGTGTGACGATAAATCATCTTAAGCTTGTATTATTCTTATACAATAAGAAAACTGGGGGGGTACGATGAAAAAGAGTATATCTTTTATCATTCTTGTTTGCTTAATCCTGTCTTTGTTTACAAACCATGCTGACGCGGGCTTTGCGAAGGCTTCCGACTGGGCCCTACCAGAACTGAAAACGGCTGATTCATATGGGTTAATCCCAGAATCCATTCAAAGTAATATGTCCGAAGCCATCACCAGAAAAGAGTTTGCTGAGGTTTGCGTTCGGCTTTATGAGCTTACTACAAATTCAACGGCGGAATCAGCGCCTGTAAACACCTTTTCCGATACACAGTATATCGACGTGCTAAAAGCCTTTAAACTGGGAATCGTAACAGGCATCGGCGGAGGGAAATTTGGCCCGGACCTTACAACAAACCGTGAGCAGATTGCTACAATGCTAAAACGTCTGATTCACGCGATAACCCCTGTTATGAATTCGTTTCAGCCAGATAAAACAACATACGATGATAGTAACCAAATTAGTAGTTGGGCGTTGGAAAGTGTTGATTTCGTTTCCGAATACAAATTTGTTACGGGATGGAATAACCTCTTTGCCCCTAAAAACGAATGCACCCGCGAAATGGCAGTCATTATAGCGAAAAGAGTCTATGAATATTATAACCAGGAAGTTCCACTAAACCAATCATCCCTCCAACAATTTGAGATTTTGAATATTGCTGAAAAATATTATAGGAAAACAATATCCGCGGTAGAAAAAAAGGATGAATATCAACGAGTGATAAACTTTACTCCTGATTTTTCAGGTAACACCCTGGCTCAGGAGAAGGCCAGGGTGTTGTCTGCGGATGCAGCCCAGCTTATAACCTTCACCAGCGCGAAGAACATGTATGTTGCATTTTCAGCGGCTCTTCTCACACTCAACCCTGAGAATGCAGCCGCTGCAAACAACCTGGCTTCTGCCATCGCGACATATAATGATGAGATGGTCGGATTAGGAAAGGCGACCGATGAAAGCTATGGAGATGCTATTAGCGTTTACCTTTATGCGCTTCAAAAATCAAAAAAGGGTGACAATCTTACAACCGACAGCCCGGGCATTCTGGTATCGCTGGGAAACCTTTACCTGGATACCAACCAGTTTCAACAGGCATACGCTGCATTTCAAATGGCTTATCAATTTGACAGGAACTGTTTCAGTGCCAAGTTAGGCCTTATCAATTATTACCTTGCCAAGGGTGACACGGAAAATGCGAAAAAGCTTCTGGATGGATCCAATTACTCTGTAATTGCCTGGGAGGTCGCCAAGATTGAGCGGGAACACCCCAATTTGCTAAAGCCAGCGATATTAAATGAAAATGCCAGTGAGGGTGAGATGGAAGAAGTAATGAATCAGAATTTTTCTATTCCACTTATCACGGCTTATGACCTTTATGCGGGTTTTGGCTTGGCCAAGAGTAATGAAGTTAAGTTGGTTCTGACCGGAATTAAGAGCAAAACGCAGATACAAGCCCCTGAAATCTCAATGCTTACGCAGCATAACTCGCTTCAGCGCATTTCCAATCCCAGGGGTTTATCGGCAATAACCTCTTTTTCAGTTGGTTTGTCTGTACTAAAAGCCAAAATGGTTCAGGCAGAAAAAAAGACAAACTCATTACAGCCTGAACTGAAGATACTTCAATATAATCCATACGAGTATACCAATTATGTGGATATCATGGTGCAAAATTATAATGTTTCAGCCCTGCAAAGGAAAATTAATATTTTGCCTGTGTACGCGAATAAAGTGAATACCAGAATTTCGACAAAAATAGAAGAGCAGATGGAGGCACTGGAAAAACAGCTGGAAGATATTAATGAAGCCGAGAATTATGAGCTCGAAAAACTGGCAAAAACCCTAAGCGATTCAGATGCCCCTGCCGAGAGTAAAACACAAAGAATTCACATGGCTCATGAAAAATATCGTGTTCAAAGAAACGGAGTTAAAAACGTAGCCTACAATGATATCGCTGCAGCGGCCGATGAAGCGTATACAAAAAAAATAAAGCCATATACACAGAAAGTATATCAGGATTGTTTAGGTCATATTATGTTGATAAGTGACGAGCAGGTGCAAAAAAGCCTTGAAGACCGATTAAACGCTCAGGTCTTGCATGCGTTATATGACGCTTTGAATAATGTATTGCTGTCTCGCCAAATGACTCGTTGGGAAGTACCGTTTGAAAAATGCAGATGTCCCCTGCCGGGGAAGGCAGAAGAAGATCAACGCATTGCAGTAGAACAGGAACTGGTTTCAAAGGAACAGGTAAGTAATGACGCCTCCGCCCGGAAGCTGTTTGAGCTCAATGAACTGTTCGAAAATGACCAATTGTATAAAAAGGTTATCAGCGAGCATAAAACTGAAATGAAAACCATTCCATTCAATGGCAAAATCACCATGAATGAATCAAGCTTTTTTGTCAATATAGGTTTAAATCAGGAGAGTAAGGATACAGTAATCAATTTTAACAATATGGTGGGTCATTATAGAAATGCCACTACGTTTGATGGGGGTTTTACCATCACAGCCAAGGAGTATTCCAATGACCTGGCAGGAAAAATAACGGTATTTGTTTCAGCAAATCTGGTTAACATCAAAGACGGTTCCTTTTCGCTCAATGACACCAGCATTTATTCAAATGCGGCAATCAGCGCGCAAAACAAGCTTTCATTGGCAGTACACAGAGTCGATACTTATGCTATCCGGGGAAGCAGGTTTCACGCACTGGCTGTGGTAACCGGAAACGCTTTATGGGACGAATATAAGCAGAGTATTCTTCAAAAATGGCCTGGTGTACAATTGAAAAATTGGGATGGCCAATATTAATTTTGATGATAACCAAAGATTGCAAAGGTGAGATAGAGTGTTTAGAATCGGAGAGTTTTCGGTATTGTCCTCTGTCAGTATCAGCATGCTTCGACATTATGATAAAATTGGTCTTTTGGTTCCGGACCATGTAGATCAGTTTACCGGTTACCGTTATTACAGCAGTGAGCAGCTGGTGCGCGCGAATCAGATAGTCGCGCTTCGTTCCATGGGCTTCGGGTTGAAGGAGATTGAGTCCATCCAGAGGAAGGTATCCAGCGAAGAAGAGCTGCAGTTTCTGCTTCAGAGTAATCTGGCCATCAAAAAACAAGAAATGGAAACGCTTCTCATGCAAATCCGACGAATAGAGGAAGCACTGCATGATGCAGGAAAAAATGAATACGGGTTATCCATCGCTGTAAAAACATTTCCTGCGCGCAAGGTAGTTTGCTTAAGAGAGAAAATTCGTAATTTTTCTGAAGAGGGAAGACTGTGGGTAAAGCTGAACGAGGAGTGTAGCAGGCAAACAATAAAGTTCAGTGCATTATGCAGCGCGATTACGGTGCAGCATGGAAGGAATCATAATGAGAACGAAATCGATACAGAGGTGCAGCTTACGGTTGAAAGCCTGATGGAGGATTCGCGATGTTTGAAATTCCGCGAGGTGCCCGAATCCAAGGTAGCCTCCATTACAGTACAGGGTGGATATTCAAAGCTTGCGGATATTAACGTCTATATCGCCAGATGGATTGAACAAAATGGATATGAAATAGCGGGTAATGTATTTTGCATTTACCATCGTTCACCAAAAAATGAAACGGATGAGAACCATTTTATTACCGAAGTTTGCTTTCCGATACAAGTCCGTGACGTAACAGAGGGTGTATCCACCGATAATCCAGTTTAAAGGCCTGTCATTCAAGTGGTTGCTGCCTGATTCGGGTATTCAGTACCACCGAAATTCAACATCTCCTTGAAAACCCATTATAAATGTGGGCGGAGGCATCACTTCATTATGAATTTTTTGCTATGCTATTGACTCTCACATTGTATGAGGGTTTATGCTTTTCATGGAGGCACCAAAACAAATTCAGGTGTTCGTGGAAAGGATGATACTGTTATGCCGGAAAAAATTGTTCATTTAAAACACCAGGTTTGCGACTATTCATGTATGTGGAATGGGATCGAAGACATCTATATGACAAAAACAGGCGAAGAGATCCCACAGTTCTTTTTCTTCTGCCTTAGTGGAGTAGGGAATATCGCCTACCTGAAGCGTAAGGATGAATGGCTTCCCAGACAACTGATATTTGGAGATGGAAGGCCGAAAAAAATTTATGGCAACATATCCGAAATCGCGGGCTTCACCTTCAAATTTGCTGAAGGAAGAACATTTCCCAATGCATTGAAAGGCATAAAGGAACAAATTGATGTGGGTAAGCCGGTAGTGCTTGGTCCGCTGGATATGTTTCATTTGCCCTATCTGAAGTTTTATCACAAGTTTCACATCCCGATTCACTACATTTTAATGGTTGGCTACAATGATGAAACACAGAGCATTTACGTGCTCGATTGCGGCAAGGAAGAAATGCAGACGCTGCCGCTGGAGGATTTACGAATGGCCTGGGAGATTGAAAAGTCTTCTGTGGGAGGTGCCAACGAATTTGTCAAAATTGAGTTTGCCGATTCGTTAAAAAGCACCCGTGAGATAGCTGAACTTGCACTCAGAAAGAAAGCGAAGGAAATGCTGGAACCACAGGTTAGCTTCGTTGGTGTGAAAGGGCTTAGAAAAGCGGCGAAAGAACTTCCAGGGTGGGAAAGCGAATTGTCGCCACAGGGGTATAAAAATTCATTGATGAATATCCTCGAATTTCTTGGAACGGTACCAAAGCTGCCCAACATTGTGATGGGCTTTGATGCGCCGGAGGATGAAGGAATGCTATATCAGGCCTGCCGTGAGAAGATGGGGAATATGCTGAAAACGCTTGGTGAAACATACCACAGCAGGAACTGGAAAGATGCGGCAGAGCTGTTTTTTAAAAGTGGAAAATGCTTTGAGGAAGTGGCAGGTCATTTGATCAGGTTTCTGAATAAGGGGGAAAACCAATTGGAAGAGATTCCGCTGCTTTTTGAAAAAATCGCCGATTTGGAAACAGCAGCATATCAATTGCTCCTTTGAAATATAAAGGGCAGGGGACAGATATGTCCCCCTGCCTTACTCTTCAATCATTTTGGCTGCTTCAAGACCTGAACGAACGGCATAGTTCTGACCACGATCCTCCGGGTATATCTGAGGCATGGAGGACAGGTACAGGCCCTTCATCGGCGTCTCCACATCGGGGATCACTCTGGAATATCCTGTTCTGACCACCGGCTGCGCATCCATTGTCCGGTTCACATGGGCCTTTAATATCCAGTCCTCTTTAAAATCGGGGAACACCTTTTTCAGGCCTTCAACAAAAAGCTCCTGGATAGCAGCATCATCTTTTTGATAAAGCTCGTTGGATGGATCCAGATACCGAGATAAATAGACTATATGCGAACCATATTTATGGTTTTTAATCAGGTTGGTCTGTTGAATGATCAATACAAATGGAAGCTCCTTATCAGCAACGGTGATCCAGTAGTAGGGGGAGAGGCTCTCCTTCAGTTCCAGGATCATGCAGATATTAGCCTTGTACTTTATTTTACGCAGCATATCCAGATAGATTTTCCCCATTCCTTTGATTACATATGAAAGCTTCTCTGGTGAGGCGGTAAAAATAACCCGATCGTATTGCTCGGTTTCACCATTTCCCTTTACCCGGAACAGATCATTGTCTTTCCCGATTTCCTGTACAGGAGTATTCAAGCGGATTTCCCCGCCCTTTTCACAAATTTTGCTTGCGAGGGCTTCGCAAACCTTAATAAATGCCCCATCCATATAGCCCAGCAGCTCTTTATTGATGTTCTTCCCCCGGCTGGAGCCCCGCAGCTTGAATTTATTCCAAATCCATGTGGCAGCGATATTCTGGGTATCAATATCAAATTTGGAATTCAATAAAGGTTCCCAGACCAGGTCATAACATTCCTTCCCGCCATGGCGGATGATCCATTCCCGGGCTGTTGTGTTCTCAATTGCCAGGTGATCCTTCACGAAACGCGCCTGCAGCACCATCATCCCCATGCGAATGCGGCTGATGAAAGAAAGAGGCTTGAACATCAGCAAATCCATCGGTGAGGTAAAGGGGTATATTTTTTGATGGATATAGATGACATTGGAGGGCTCATACCATTTCAGATCGTTCTCCAGCCCCAACTCCCGGATGATATCGATAAAGATCGTATCATTGGTAAAGATGTGATGATAATACACATCCAGTTGGTCATCTCCCACCGGTATTGCCGCTGCAAGCCCACCGAGCCTGTCGGATTTCTCATAAACCGTTACCTGATGGCCCTTTTCGCTCAGTTTCCAGGCTGCTGTCAAACCGGTGGCTCCTGCACCGATAATCGCTATTCTCATATGAACCTTCCTTTCCAACTGGTTTATTTAGCTGCTTGATCTCCAACTGAAGCCGGAGTCTTACTTCGAATCAGCTTCAGCTGAACGAATTCACTCCACTTTGAATATCACGATTTGCCTCCCGGTATCTTCAAAAGCAACCGGAAAGGTATTGTAAAACACTTCTTCATTTAATGTATATTCATTCGCTGACCTGTTTTGTTCTTCAATCACAATATAATCAATGCCTTCCGAAATCGCCAGTTTACGCAGCTGTTGCGGATCATCAGCACTGTAAATACGCGTCATGACCTCCCCGCGATGATCGATATTATAACCGGCTGTCATAGTAAAATAGGGGTATCCGTTATATACGCTGCGCCCGGCCAGGAATATGGACATAGGCGCGTTATAGTGCGTCATATAGTGGGTGAGGAAGATGGCGTGAGGGTCGGTTTCATCCTGTACCCAAACCTGTACAGGCTCTGCCTGGTTGTAGGTTACGCTGTTTTTATCCAGGTTGTATAGGGTTATCAGATCCACTATCCCGGTGAGGGTCAGCATCAGAAACATACCTCCCGCAATGACCCTGGCAGATACAGAGCGCTTTTCAAAAAGATTGGTTAAAAGATCGGACACTGGAATGTTTAGCAGTATCATCGCGAAGATGATGTATTTATGGTTTACGGTAATATCAGGGGTAAGCTGCAGGGTGGATGCAAGAACAATAGGCCCCAGAAAGACGGGTATCAACCATGGTGATAGGGCGTTCATTTGAATATCTTTATGAGCGGCGATATACAGGAAAAATGCCGCGCATGCTCCGATGATCACAAAAGACCAGACCAGACCGACAGATGGCAGGTAAATGATGAGAGGAAGGATAAAAACTATGGCTGCTACATACCGAAGCCACTTCTTATCTTTTGAGATAAAAACGAGAAACACCCCCAGCAGCATAAACGGCAGTATTCCCAAAAGCTCTACAAAGTAGGAAAGGATATCCCCAAGCTTATCAGACTGTGCCAGAAAACCCGGTTCGTATCTGAAGGATACTGCGCCGGTTCCGCTGCCTACAAACAGCCTTGACTGCATCGTGGACAACAGGAATGTTATCACTGCTGTGATCAGATACTCAAATTTATGGCGGGACAGTGCAGCCATGACAAACAGAATGGAGATGCCTGTAATAACTACCGCGCCATTCCAGAAAGCCATCATTCCAAGCAGCAGGCCGGCGAGGATACAGGAGGCGTATGATTGTGGCAGCCAGGCTTCACGGGTGAACAAAATACTTTTTAAATAGCAGACAAAACTGTTTTCTGGTTTCTTATCAGGGTGGTCTCTTCTGGTAATGTTTTTTAGTTTTTCAACAGTTTCAACAAACAGCGGCAGTAACAGAAACATCACCAGAATGAACAAACCAAAGGCAAAAGCAAGATGACGCTGGTTCACATAAACCTTCTGTGCCCAAAGCCCCCAGCTTTCGTTCATTGTTGAACCGATATGCTCACGCCCGCTTCCATCGACGTTTAAATTGTTTGCAAGAGCATGTATGAAATCTTTCAGGCTATCAAAACCTTTTGAATATGTAAAAAACGCAAAAGAACTGCGAAATGCAAACAAACCACAGGTTACAAGGCCTGCCAGCGGCTTTTTGGTAAGAGCGGCACCAAGGCTGTACAAAAGCATGCTGAAGCAAATGAGGGAGAGGATGCTTGGCAGATTCAGCGCCATGGGAAAATTGAACCCCAGGAACTCCAAATTCCCGGCCATGAAATAAAACATGAAATGATAACGCATGGTACCGTCTGGAAAATGAGGGTATTGTGCCGGAAAGTTACTGCCCCGGGAAAACGAGCGGATAACAGGAAAATGCGCGCCAAAATCACTGAAGGCTGAAACGCCGGCATGAAGAACCTCACCCTGAGCATAAAGCGAGCGGATGATGAAAATGCTCCAAAACAGTGCTGAACCAATTAAAATAGTCCATTCCTGCCAGGAAAATCGGATGTGCAATCCATATTTTTTCAATTCAGAAAACCATTTTTTCAACCAAACCCGTTTGAAAAAGCATGTACAGGTAATCAAAACCGCTGTAAGCGACAATGCTGCTATATTGGCAAAAAGCAGGGGATTTTTCGATGCTGAGAAAGCAACCGCCAGAAAATAAGTGATCCAGGAAAGCACCAGAGTACCAGTAAGGTAGATGGCCGGGAATAACAAAAATGATGGATTGATAATTTTTTCATTCCCGAATAGCACCTTGAGTCTGGTTTCCCATGAGGGTTTTGTCAGGAAAACCAGAACAGCCCCCACTAGCATCGAAGCGATCAGGTATATCACAGCCAGCATTTGTAACTCCTCCGGATTTTTTGGTTAGCATTTTCATAACTGAATCAAATTATGTACAGGTTTCAACTCAGCCGATACAGGCGCTCCGCTGCATATCGCTGGATTATAAAATTCGCGCAAGCGTTCACTGAATCATCGCAGTAAGTTTCTGCAGTCATTATAACAGTTCGAAAATCATTGTGCAATGATTGGAAAATGGCTGGTTTCGTAAGGGGCAGTGTTTGCGAGTTATGGTTACTGGTACACATCCTCCTTTAATCAGTTCATAAGTTGCTGCATAGGTATGTGTTTTATCATGAACGCAGCGAAATCATTCTGAGCTCAGCGAAGGATCTTGCCAGGAGTAATGCGAGATCCTTCACTTCGTTCAACTGCCCAGATCCTGTAGTTCCATGAAATGCTTGAGGTTTTTAGAATGAATTGATATAATATTTTTGCCGCATTGGCAGGAAAATAGATATGTCATCAGCTGAATCCCGATTGCATAACGAGAGTTCAGCCGTTTAGTCCGAATACAGTTGCTCCTGGTTCCGGAATAACCCTCCGTGGGTAGAACCCGCAGTACAACTGGAAGCCGCATGTGCACAACATTGTTACTTCGTGCGGTACTATGAAACTGTTGGAGGCTGCTTCATGAAGAAAACCATACCTGGTATACTGCTGATTTTCACCGTGCTGTTCTGGGCACTTGTTTTAAAGAATGAATTTGGTTATGTTCTGATCTGGTGGGCAGTCATATTTCTGCTTGGGCTGATGGCGTTTCCTCTTTCAGCCACTGTTTTTTCTTCCTTTAATGATAAGGGTTATCTGATGTCAAAAGGCCTGGGCATTGCGATCAGTTCCTATGTGCTGTGGCTTCTTTCCACGACGAAGCTTGTAAAAATTGATGGGTTTGGTTGCTGGAGTGTGGTTATAGGCTGTGGCGTGATCATTTACCTTCTGCTGTTTAAAAAGGCCAGGCTCAGTCTTACGAACTTTAAACGGAGTGACGTTCTGCCCTGGATCTTCATCGGGGAGAGCATCTTTTTGTTCTCCTTAAGCTTCTGGACATATCTCAGGGGCTTTAATGCCAGAATAGAAGGCCTTGAGAAATTTATGGACTATGGGTTTGTCAACAGCATTCTCCGCTCAGGTGTAGCACCCCCAAAAGACATGTGGTTTGCGGGAGAATCCATTAATTATTATTACTTCGGACAGTATGTTTCTGCGTTTATCACCCGGCTCAGCGGTATAAAAACTGAAATTGCCTATAATTTGATGATGGCAACTTTGTTTGCCTTTAGTATGGCACTATGCTTTTGCATCGTATCAAACCTTTTAAAGGGCAATAAGCTCAAAGATGGCCCTGCCATCGCTGGCGGGCTGGTGGGTGCCATGCTGGTATCCCTGGGTGGAAATCTCCATTCCTTTATTTACGGCACCCTGTCAAAGCTTACAAAGAATGGGGACGCTTATTGGTTCCCCGATGCAACCCGGTATATCGGCTATAATCCGGAAACCAAGGATAAAACCATCCATGAATTCCCGGTTTACTCTTTTGTTGTTTCAGACCTGCATGCTCATGTGATCAATATGATCTTTGTTTTAACCCTGCTGGGCGTTTTAATTGCTATTTTCAGAAAGCTTCAGTCCAGAGCGGATACGGGCGGTCAGGAGAACATCATCGACGAGGTGTTTCTGCCGGAACTGCTGCTTCCGGGTTTTTTCATCGGAATCTTTCAAATGTCAAATTTCTGGGATTTTCCGATTTACCTTACGGTAACGCTGTTTACCATCTTATGCGCCGGTATCCGGCATCGCGGCTTTACATGGAAAATGCTGCGCATCGCCTTCCAGCGTTTTGCCATCGTATTGGTTTCTTCCTTAATATTTGCCTTTCCGTTCAATGAAACTTTTGACAAAATCGCTACAGGAATAAACCTGTCGAAGGATCATTCCTTTATATACCAGTTATTGGTGCTATGGGGATATCAACTGGTAATCGCGACTATATTTTTAGTGAGGATTCTTTTTACCGAGCAGGATTTGGCATGGAAACACGCGAAGGGCAAAGAAAGGGAAAAGATACGCAATGAGCTCACTTTATTTGTACGAATCCGGAATGTTCTCGAGAAGTTCAGTATTGAAGATGTGTTCACGGTGATTCTTTTTGTATCGGCCGTTGGGCTTGTGATCATCCCGGAGCTCGTTTATGTGGAGGATATATACTCAGGGGAGCATAAACGAGCCAACACGATGTTCAAGCTAACTTATCAGTCCTTTATCATGTTTGGGCTGGGCTGCGGGTATGTTTTTATCCGGATCTGGCAGATGGCGAAAAAGGGATGGAAGCAATTCGTCTCAATCGCCCTGACCATCATCATGGTCCTCCTTCCGATGATCTATCCCTTCAAATACGCCATTCCCAGCTGGTACAGGGAGATGAACCCCGAAATGTACGAAGGCCTGGACGGGCTGGCGTTTTTAAGGCGGGAGTATCCCGATGATTATGCGCTGATCCAGTGGATGCGGGAAAATATTGAGGGTCAGCCCACTGTTCTGGAAGCCAATGGTGACAGCTATACCCCTTATGGAAGGGTGTCCATGGCCACGGGGTTTCCGACGATCCTGGGCTGGTATGTTCATGAGTGGCTGTGGAGGGACGATTACCATGTGGTGCAGGAACGGGTGGATGATGTACAGGTGATCTACGAATCGGAGGACCTGAATCAGACCATTGAATTATTAAACAAATATGCGGTAGAGTATATCGTGATCGGAGATCTGGAGTGGCAAAAGTTCACGCGGCTTCAGGAAGCGAAGCTGTTAAGCCTGGGGGATGTTATTTTTGAACTGCCGACGATAAAGCTGATCAAGCTCAATACCTTCTAAACCAAAAATGGGCAGAAAAAAAGCACATATAATATGTATTTATAGAATAATAGCGATGATATTATGTGCTTTCTAACTTATTTAATTTAAATTCAACTAAACAACATCTATTATTAAAAGGAGGAACAAAATGAAAAAAAGTTTGAATGTTGTCATGATTATAGTATAACATAGGCATGCGAAAATTACCATTAAGAGAAGATTAAAGTTGTGAACAAATCATGAACAAATCCCTATGAAAAGGGGTTTTCGGAAGGTGAAGGAGCAAATATATTTTGCTTTTTTAATAGAAGTATATTATGATAAGAACAATCATGAGGTGCAGGCTGGAAAATGATGCAAGCCATCCTTCCGGCGGCAATCAACAGGCTATGCAGATCGGTTCCCATACGGGAACAAATGTCGGTTAACCCAGTGAAATAACGGTTTGCCGTCCTGTTTGTGCTGAAACTGTATTGTTTATTTTCATTTGTGAAAGAGGGTCAATTATGAAATATGAGAGCACCCGCGGCGGGTTGAAGGATATTTCTGCCGCACAGGCAATAAAAACAGGAATTGCACCAGATGGCGGGCTTTTTGTCCCCATGCGGAAGGTTACTGTCGATCTGGAATTCATCAAAGGCCTGGTAGACGATACTTATCAGCAGCGGGCCTTTAAAATATTATCTCTGTTTTTAACCGATTACGACCAGGATGAGCTTGAAAGCTGTATCCACAAGGCATACGGCGACCAGTTTTCGTCACCGGAAATTGCGCCTGTGGTCCGGCTTCACGAGCAGCTGCACATGCTGGAGCTCTGGCATGGACCAACCTGTGCATTCAAGGATATGGCACTGCAGATACTTCCGCATTTTTTGGTCAAAGCCATCGAAAAGACTGGCGAGCAGGCTGAAATCATCATTCTTGTAGCCACCTCCGGTGATACAGGAAAGGCTGCGCTGGAAGGCTTTTCTGATGTTGAGGGCACCCGAATTGTTGTTTTCTATCCCAATGGCGGTGTCAGCGAGGTGCAAAGGCTGCAAATGGTCACGCAAAAGGGCGCCAACACCGCTGTCGTGGCTGTAAACGGGAATTTTGACGATACCCAGAACGGTGTCAAGAAAATATTCACCAACGCGAATATACGGGAAAAACTGGAGAGCTCCGGTTTAAAGTTTTCCTCGGCCAATTCTATCAACTGGGGAAGGCTTGTTCCCCAAATTGTTTACTACTTCTCAGCCTATGCCGAATTGATCAAAGACGGAACCATCACCCTCGGTGAAAACATCAACTTTGTTGTTCCAACCGGTAACTTTGGGAATATTCTGGCCGCATGGTATGCAAAGGACATGGGACTTCCTGTAAACAGGCTCATTTGTGCGTCCAACGGCAATAATGTGCTGACCGACTTCATTATTCAAGGTGTTTATGATAAAAGGCGAGAATTCTATAAAACCATTTCCCCGTCGATGGATATTTTAATCTCCAGTAATCTGGAGCGCCTGCTGTATGAACTAAGCGGGAAAAACGCCGTAATGGTCAAAAACTGGATGAAGGATCTGTCGGAAAAAGGCATTTATAAAGTGGATAACAAGACCAAAGAGCGTATTCAGAAGGTTTTCTGGGGCGGTTTTTCCAGCGATGACGAAACCCTGTCGGGCATTCAAGGCGTATATGAAGATATCGGTTATGTGATGGATACCCATACTGCCGTGGCCATGGATGTTTATGACAAGTATGTGATCAAGACTGGGGATTTATCGCAAACTGTCATCGTTTCCACGGCAAGCCCGTTCAAATTTAACGGCAGTGTTGCCGCAGCTCTTTTAAATGGGGAAGCGGAAGGTAAAACCGAATTCGAGCTTCTGCCGCTGCTGGCGGAAAAAACAGGCTGGGAAATCCCGGAAGGCTTGAAGAACCTGGATCAGAAAGAAGTGCTGCACCGAACGGTCTGTGATAAGGATGATATGAGCAGTACTTTGCTAAAGCTGTTGAACATGGAATAGAAAAGCAACCCCATATTAATAAAATACCATCATCCACCTGCTTCAGAATGTATTTTTGCCCGATGGTTAAAAATTTGCAGCAGGGAATATTTAATTATGTCCCTGCCCGATGAGCATAAAGGAGGCGGAACCTTTGGCAGAACCCAATTACAGTGTATCTCTGGGAAGGATTATCAGTGAATTTGGTCTGGAAGAATTGAATCATATCCCCGGAGCCCACGATATTTTGGTGAAAAGCTCGGACATTAACCGACCGGGTCTTCAACTGGCCGGTTTTTTTGAATACTTCGGCTCGGACAGAATTCAGCTGATCGGTAATGTTGAGATGGCTTATTTAGGCAACCTGTCCAGTGAAGAGCGATATGCCAGCCTGTATACCTTTTTCAGCCGGGAAACCCCCTGCATCATTTTGGCCCGATCCAAAGAGCCCTTTCCCGAAATGTATGAGGTTGCCGCCGAATTCGGACGGCCTCTGTTACGAACTGCCGAGGAAACTTCCCGTTTCGCCAGCTATCTGATCTATTATCTGAATGTCGAGCTTGCCCAGCGATGCACAAAACACGGCGTTCTGGTTGAAGTATACGGCGAAGGCATTCTGATGCTTGGTGAAAGCGGCGTCGGGAAAAGCGAAACAGCGCTGGAGCTTGTCAAACGCGGGCATCGGCTTGTTGCCGACGATGTGGTGGAGATCAGGAAGGTTTCAAACAAGACGCTGGTGGGCAGTTCACCGGATATCATCCGACATTTTATCGAAATCCGGGGCATTGGTATCTTAGATGTGAAAAACCTGTATGGGGTGGGCTCTGTCAAGATGACCGAGTCGATCAACCTGATTGTCAATATGGAGCTGTGGGACACGAAAAAGCAGTACGACCGGCTGGGGATCAATGATGAGTTTACCGAGATTCTGGGTTTGAAAATCCCGTCGCTGATCATACCTGTAAGGCCCGGAAGAAACCTGGCCATTATCATTGAAGTGGCTGCCATGAATCATCGCCAGAAGAAAATGGGATATAACGCCGCCAAGGTGTTGAATCAAAGGGTGATGAGAGAAATCGAGAGAAATTCCTTGAACAATGTCGAACAGGAATAGGGAACGGAAATTGAGAATAGATTAACAATGAGCTGAGAACGGGCTCCGATAACAAAACAGAAAACTGACTATCAGAAAACAGAGAACGGGCTCAGATAACAAAAACAGAAAACTGATTATCAGAAAACAGAGAACAGGCTCAGATAAAAGAAAATTGAGAACTGATTATCAGAGAACAGAGAACTGATAACAGATAGCCCTTTTTCAACATGAGCATAATGATAGAGCTTACTATTCATATTATCAGCTATCTTATTTGGTATGGGGCTGGCGTTTTCAAATAATAATTTCCCTAAGGGGTATATCCCGGCCATAAAAACCCGTAAAATAGTATAAAGATGATACGCAGCTGAATGAACCTGTGGCAGCCCAATATGGGTTCTGCGGGTTTATCTCTGCTTTACAGGTGTTTATTCATGGACAATGTTTATAATCAATTGATAAATATACTGCAGCAGCAGCAGCTGCTCACACAAATTTCAATGAAAGAGCACACCTCCATGCGTGTGGGCGGTGAGGCGGCAATGCTGGTGCTTCCATACAGCGTGGCGGAAATCGAACAGGTTCTTCACGTGCTCCTGCGTGCTCATGTACCCCATACGATCATGGGAAATGGCACAAACCTTATCGTATCGGACAGTGGTTATTCCGGTGTGATCCTCAAGCTGGCAGATAATTTTGCCGCCATCAGGGTTTGCGGAAATCAAATCACCGCACAAGCTGGCGCAAGCCTCGCTGCTGTGTCAAATGCCGCCTGGAGGGCCGGGCTCACCGGCTTTGAGTTCGCATCGGGAATTCCAGGGACCATGGGCGGTGCCGTTGCGATGAATGCAGGGGCTTATGATGGCGAAATGAAGGATGTTGTTCTCAAAACCACCGCAATGGATGAGAATGGAAAAATTATTCATCTAAACGGGGAAGAGCATGAGTTCAGCTATCGGAAAAGCTTCATCCAAAAGCAAAAGCTTATCGTGCTGGAAACAACCATACAGCTTGAAGCAGGTGAAGCAGATAGAATTAAAGAAAAAATGCAATCCCTCAATGCCCGCCGCCGTGAGAAGCAGCCGCTGAACCTTCCAAGTGCCGGCAGTGTATTTAAAAGGCCTCCGGACAATTTTGCGGGAAAGCTGATCGAGCAGGCCGGGCTTCGTGGCTTCCGCATCGGCGGAGCACAGGTATCCGACAAGCACTGTGGGTTCATTGTCAACATCGGTGATGCCACAGCCGCCGATGTTATTGCTTTGATCAAATGGGTAAAAGATAAAGTGTACGAAAACTCCGGTGTAATGCTGGAGGAGGAAGTGAAAATACTGGGAGGATAAAAAGTTGCAGTTTCTGATTATTACCGGCATGTCAGGGGCAGGCAAGAGCCTGTGTGTGAAATACTTTGAAGATATCGGCTTTTTTTGTGTGGACAATCTGCCTCCTTCATTGCTGCCTAAGTTTGCCGAGATGTGCCTGCAGGGACAGAACAAGATGGAAAAAATCGCGCTGATCATGGACATCCGAGGGGGTTCCATGTTTCTGCAGCTGTTTCCAGCTCTTGATACACTTGCTTCCTATGGGATCTCATACAAAATTTTGTTCCTGGAAGCCAGCGATCAGGTGCTGGTACAAAGGTTCAAGGAAAGCCGCAGAATGCATCCGTTGTCTCCCGAAGGACGCATATCCGACGGAATTGCCGAGGAACGACGCATATTGCAGGCCGTAAAGGATAAAGCCGATTATGTTATCGATACTTCAAACCTTTCTCCCAGGCAGCTAAAGCAGGAAATCCTGAACCTGTTTGTTGAAGGCAAGCCTTTTTCAGGGCTGATCATCAGCGTCACCTCCTTCGGGTTCAAATACGGGGTTCCCATCGATTGTGATTTGGTATTTGACCTGCGTTTCATCCCCAACCCCTTCTATGTGGAAGAACTGAAACTGCTTACGGGAATGGACAAGGCCGTGAGCGACTATGTGATGAGCTTTCATGAAAGCCATGTTTTTTTGACCAAGCTGGTGGACATGCTGGATTTCTTACTTCCGAACTATGTGAAGGAAGGAAAGAACCAGTTGGTCATTGGTATTGGCTGCACCGGCGGAAAACACCGTTCGGTCACCATCGCCAACAAGCTGTTTGATATTTTGAAGGCCAAGAACAGCAGTGTTGTGCTCGAGCACAGGGACATTGACAAAGATAACAGGAGAATGAACAATGAAACCCTTTAAGTGGCTCTTAGCCACCTATAAGTACAGGAAATGGCTGAAAAGCGGTGTCATCGGCTTTCTGATGATTTTTGCGGGCATGATGCTTTTTGTGTATAACTCACAAATAGCGCCTGTCCAGTTTGCCATTGTTCTTGCCATCACCGGGGCAGGTCTGGTTCTGTGCTTTACATGCTTTCGAAAAATCATCCTTGCGTTGATCAATTTTTCAAAGAACGGACACATGCCATTACACAACATCCGGGACATCGGCAAGACGATCTTCCAGCGAACCCAATTGCGGGAAGGTCCGCGGATAGCGGTGATTGGCGGCGGAACAGGCATATCCACATTGCTTCGCGCCCTGAAGCAGTACACTTCCAATATCAGTGCCATCATTACCGTGGCGGACGACGGCGGAGGCTCAGGAATGCTGCGCAGGGATTTGGGCATACTGCCCCCCGGGGATATCCGCAACTGCATTCTGGCCCTGGCAGATACCGAGCCCCAAATGGAAAAGCTGCTGCAATACCGCTTTACGGAAGGGGAGTTGAAGGGACAGTCATTCGGGAACTTGTTTCTGGCGGCGATGACCGGCATCAGTAATGATTTTGAAGACGGGGTGCGCAACATGAGCCAGGTGCTGGCTGTAACGGGAACGGTTCTGCCCGTAACCTCCGAGGATATCCAACTTGTCGCCGAGCTGGAGGATGGCACCACCATCAAAGGGGAGTCCCGGATTGGAGAGCATTATACAACACGACCGGGACGTATAAAAAGAGTTTTTTTGGACAAGGCTAATGTAAAGCCTTTGGAGAGCGCCCTGGCAGCCATCGATCGCGCATCGGTGATCATCCTTGGACCGGGAAGCCTATACACCAGCATTATTCCCAACCTGTTGGTGGAGGGTGTGGTGGATCGGATTGTTAAATCCCCGGCGATTAAAATCTATGTGGCGAACGTGATGACCCAACCCGGAGAAACCGAGGGCTACAGCGTATACGACCATATCCGGGCCATCTATAGGCATGCCCGGGCTGAAGGGTTTATTGATTATTGCATTATGAATACCGGAAGAGTGCCTGACGAAATATACAAACGGTATTTAAAGGACGGCGCTGCCATGGTAAAAACAGACACCGGTAAAATCAAAAAACTTGGGATTAAGACCGTCGAAAGAGATTTGCTGCAGATCAGCAAGGGCTATGTGCGCCATGATCCCGTGAAGCTGATGAACGCGGTGGCCGAAGTGTGCAGTTACCGGAAAAAGAGTAAGGAAGGGTAAATATGTTTTTTGGAAAATCTTACTGGAAGACACAGGAACAGGCCATTCAAAGGGAATGGCTTCTCACCAATGGCATCGGAGGCTTTGCCGGCAGTACAATCATCGGTATGAACGCAAGGCGTTATCATGGCCTGCTGGTGGCCTCATTCAATCCCCCCGTTGAGCGGTTTCTGATATTATCGGCTATCAGCGAATCCATTCGTTTCTATGAACCAGAAGCATCACCCAACTCTGCAGAGGGTTCGGCGGCTGAGCCAAAGCCACCTGTTTTTTTGCATTCTTTCAGAACGCCCGATTTTCAAGGTCATGGAGAGTATTTTCTTGAAGGCTTTTATCATGAGTTCATCCCGGAGTTCCATTACCGTATCGGCACGATGACCATTACAAAACGCGTGTGCTTATGTCACGGGATGAACCAGGTGGCAGTTGTTTACAAGGTGAAAAACCAGCCGGATAAAAAGGCTGTCATCCGATTAACACCGCTTGTGAATTACAGAAATTATCATTATCTGAACAACCAATGGAATATGAGCTTCGAAACGGAACTCAAAGGCAATCGTATGGAAATCACACCCTACGACAAAGACAGAAAAATTCGTCTGGACTGTGCCGGTGGAAAACCTGTGCTGGCGTCCTCCTGTTACTTTTATAGCATGGATTATCCCTATGAGCACGAGAGAGGCCTGGATGGCACCGAGGATCACTTTATTCCGGGCCATTACGACATTGAGATAATGCCTGGCGAGGAAAAAACCATCACGATGGTCTGCAGTGCCGGGGAGGAAATCAGTTCCCTCGACGGGGAAGCGATGATCAAAAAAGAGATTTCCAGGCAGAAGTCCCTGCTAAAAGAACAACGTCCGGGAAAAACGACGAAAAGGGATCCTTTCCTGGATCAACTCATCCTGGCGGCTGATCAATTTATTGTTCACCGCAAATCCACCGGTTCAAAGACGGTAATCGCCGGTTACCCCTGGTTTACCGATTGGGGAAGGGACACCATGATCGCCCTGCCGGGGCTGACGCTCTCAACCGGGCGTTATGATGATGCCCGGGATATTCTATACACCTTTGCCCGTTATGAAAAGGACGGGTTAATTCCAAATGTTTTCCCCGATGGCGGCGATGAGCCGGCCTATAATACGGTGGATGCGGCTTTATGGTATTTTGAGGCGGTTTATCAATACTTACAGCATACAAAGGATTTGGAGTTTGTTCAGCAGCATTTGCTGCCCGTCATGGAAAGGATTGTTCAGGGTTATAAAAAGGGAACTGTCTTTGAAATTGCTATGCAAAAGGATTCTTTGATCGCTGCCGGCAATGAAGACACTCAACTGACCTGGATGGACGCGAAAGCCGGCAACTGGGTGGTGACCCCGCGTCATGGGAAACCGGTTGAAATCAACGCTCTTTGGTACAATGCCCTGCGCGTGATGGCGGATATCACCGCACAAACCGGTGGTGACGGTGCTGCCTACCTGAAATTGGCCGAAAAAGTGCAAAAGTCATTTATCAAGGTGTTTTGGAACGAAAAAGCCAATTGCCTGTATGATTTGGTGTATGAAAAGAAAGCAAACGGGAAGATCAGACCCAATCAAATTCTTGCCGTCAGTCTTTCCTTCCCCGTTTTGGAGGGTGAAAAGGCCAAAGGTGTGGTAGACACAGTTCATCAGCAGCTTTATACCGCATTGGGGCTGCGCACGCTGAATAAAAGCGATCCGCAGTACAGGGGAATCTATTTGGGGGATCAATATGCCAGGGACGGCGCCTATCATCAGGGAACTACCTGGACCTGGCCTTTGGGCCGGTTTATAACGGCTTACGCAAGAGTATACAAAGATGCGCCTGGACTAAAGAAGCAGTTGGAAGCTTTCTTCCTGCCATTCCAGGATCACCTTCAGGATGCCTGTATCGGCAGCATTTCCGAAATCTTTGACGGAGATGAGCCATTATTGCCAAGGGGATGCTTTGCCCAAGCCTGGAGTGTATCTGAAATTATAAGAGCATACGTTGAAAAGTGAAGATAAATTGGGACGGGGATGGTTTTTATCAAATGCTCCTAGGACCCCTGCCTCAAGACGTATTTTTAGCCTATAGGCTAAAAAACGCGTGTCGGGGGATAAACCGATTTCTGCTTCAGTGGGGGTACAATCCTCCACTGAAGGGGCTGGTCGCAAGCTTGGCTTGCTGCTCGCCCATGCAGCCTGGCATTTGATAAAATGCTCGCGGACCGTTCATAATTATCAGAGATAATTATGAACTAGTTGCACACAAAACGCGCA
>JAAYJG010000329.1 GCA_012523055.1 Ruminiclostridium sp.
ATCCGCTTCATGGAGGTGAACGACTACCTGCCCCACCACACCCGGGTGCTCAGCTCTGCCACCCCAGGCCAAAGCGTGCCGGACATCGTCAGCCGCGCACTGGACATCGACTTGGGGCTGACAGTGGATGAACAGCAGCAGGTGCTGGCCTGGAAGCTGGACAACCAGACGGATGAGCTGTTCCGCTTCTTGTTTTTGAAGCAATGCAGGCAGCTGGCAGGCTTGCTCCCTGGCTTGTTTGATGATCAGCATGCAACAGAGACGGACCACTTGAGCCTCCTGCTTACCATCAGCTGTGTGAACCCGGACGGCATTGTGGCTGAATTGCTGAAGATACCGGAAAGCTATTTTGATGTGAATGCCTTGGATGAGGAAGGGCAACCCATCGGCCAGATCGAGATTATTGGCTGGCTGTACCAGTATTACAACGCCGAACTGAAGGACGACACCTTTGCCCGGCTCAAGAAGAACATCAAGATAACGAAGGAGCGCATCCCGGCTGCCACCCAGCTGTTCACCCCCCAGTGGATTGTAAAGTACATGGTGGAAAACAGCCTGGGCAGGCTGTGGGCGGAAAAGCTGCTGGCAGATGGCGACCCGCGCAGTGAGAAGGAAATTGCCGCAGCCTTTGGCTGGCGCTATTATCTGCCGGAGGCAGAGCAGGAGCCCCAGGTGGCAGCGCAGCTGAAAGCCATGCGAAAGGAGCGTCAGCTGCAGTCTCCAGAGGACATCCGCTTCATCGATCCCTGCATGGGCTCCGGCCACATCCTGGTCTATGCCTTTGATGTGCTGATGCAGGTGTATCTCAGCCGGGGCTATGGGGCCAGCGAGGCAGCCCGGCTGATTGTGCAGAAGAACCTGCATGGCCTGGACATTGATGACCGGGCTTGGCAGCTGGCCTATTTTGCCGTGATGATGAAGGCCAGGCAACACCGCCACCAGGCCTTGCTGGAGGGATTGATTTCCAACCTGCATGCTGTGCAGGACAGCCAGGGACTGGAAAACAAGCAGCTGGATTATTTCGGCCAGGGCCTATCCAGCCTGGAGCGTAACATGGCCCGGGACCAGGCGGTGGAGCTGCTGCACCTGTTCCGGGATGGAAAGTTGCTGGGTTCCATCATCCAGGTGCCAGATTGGGATTTTGAGTTGTTGAAGCGTTTTGCCCGGGACTTCAAACTGCCAAGGCAGGTGGACTTGCTGAGCGACCTGCATGCGGAGCGTGCCCAACCCCGGTTGACGCAATTGGTGGAGATTGCATGTATCCTGCAGCAACAATATGATGCCGTGGTGACCAACCCGCCATATATGGGTTCATCTGGCATGAATCCTGCCTTGTCCTCCTATGTGAGGGAGGAATATGCGGACAGCAAGGCTGATTTGTTTGCAGTGTTTATTGAGCGCTGTGGGCAGATGATAAAACAGACAGGCTACCAAGCCATGATCACCCAACATGCATGGATGTTCCTCAGTAGTTATGAGAAACTGAGGGAAAAACTGCAACAACAAATGATCGTCAACATGGCCCACTTGGGCCCTCGGGCATTTGAGGAAATCGCCGGGGAGGTGGTGCAGAGTACAGCCTTCGTGCTTGGCAGCAAAGCCCTGCTCGGCTATCTGGGCACCTATGCCCGGCTGATAGAGCCTACCACCCAGGACGGCAAAGAGGAAATGTTTCTGGCTGGGCGGAACCGGTACACTGCCGACCAACAAAACTTCACCAAAATTCCCAGTGCTCCGGTCGCGTATTGGGCAAATCACGCGATTCTGGCTGCTTTTGAGAAAGGTCAGCGGATGGATACCTTGGTGAATCCAAGACAGGGATTGGCAACAGCTGATAATGATCGTTTCATTCGATTGTGGTATGAAGTGCATCAAAGGAGAAGTTCATTCGATTCTGCATCAGCAGACGAAGCCCTCAGCAGTCAGAAGAAGTGGTTTCCCTATAACAAAGGCGGCGAAAGACGGCAATGGTACGGAAACTACGATTACCTCGTGAATTGGGAAAACGATGGCCAGGAGATAAAGAACTTTAGAGACAACAATGGAAAACAACGATCGGTTGTGCGCAACCCGCAGTATCATTTTCATGAAGCCATTACCTGGGGCCTTATCACCAGTGGTGGCTTTAGCATCCGTTACCGCACTGCGGGTGGTATCCACGATGTATCGGGCATGTCCGCCTTTACCGATAATCATCAATTAATGATGTACTTGCTTGCGTTGATGAGCACACACCTGGCTGACTATGTGTTTAAGATGGTCAATCCTACCATTAACCTGCAAATTGGAGATTTCAATATCTTCCCTGTCGTCAAAGCCAAGGACAAGGAGGATGCGATTATTAACATGGCTGAAGAGAGTATTGAAATTGCAAAGGAAGACTGGGATTCCTTTGAAACATCTTGGAATTTCAAACGGCACCCAATGCTGTAAACACTTTCCAGCCCAGTGGTTAATAACTTTTGACGATATGTGATAATTAACGATTAAAAGAGTTCCATCTCTAAGATGAAGAAATTGTGCCAGTTGCGACCATAGAGCTCGTGTGAGTAGTGGTGAGTTAATGGGTGTGGAGGGAAAATTTGATGATAACTTCAATTGATAAACTTGAAAACCTTGGGATTTATACAACCATCCCTCCCAAGAAGGCGAGCGATTTCAAACGCTATAACTTAATATATGGATGGAATGGGTCAGGAAAGAGCACCTTGTCAAGACTGTTTAATCTCATTGGTGGCGGGACATTACCCAAAGAATATGAAGGCTTTAAAGCAACCGTCAGCTTGGGCAATGCATCATACAACGAAATACAGTTCCCAATAGCAACTGAGAGCATATCCGTTTTTAACGAAGATTTTGTTAGAGACAATATTGATTGGAACGGCACCCTGAAAAGTATTTTATTGCTTGACGAAAAGAACATCGAAGAGACAAAAAAGTATAATTCCCTGAAAACCAAGCTATATGGCAATGATGGACAACCTGGACTTATTAAGGAACACGAAAACAGCAAAGCTGCATTGGAAAAGGAGAACACTGAACTACAAAAGATACTTACGAATATTGGAAAGTCAGTAAAGACAAGTTTTGTGTTGCTTGACACAGGCGACTCATATTATATGAATTATGACAAGAGAAAAGTGCAGGCATTGCTGGAGAATCCAAATATTCCCCTATCAGATGATGATCTACTAAATGCCGATGAACTAAACAGAGCTTTGAATGAAGCTAAACCAATAAAAAAAGACACGATTACTGGTGAAGTAGCGCCCCTTGATAATGTGAGTCTGTTATTCTTGGCGAATAAAACTAAGGAGTTGCTGTCAAGAAAAATCGCCGCAAAGGTTATCGAAGATTTACGCAACAATCAGCATATATCAACATGGGTGAAAGAAGGACTCGACTTGCACAAAAAGGAGAAAAGAAGCGTCTGTGCTTTTTGTGGGAGTATAATAGGAGAAGAACGCTTTAAAGACTTGGATGCGCATTTTAGCGATGCGCTTAATACTTTAAATAATGATATTGATGCTTGTATAGATGAATGGGAGTCACACAAATGCGATAGTCAAAAAGCATTTACTAACCTATCAGTGTACTATGATGAACTGGTTCAAGATGTAAAGACCACTAATGAGGAGTATGCGAAAAGGATTCTAAACTTCAATGCTGAGATTGAAAAATATACTTTGCTGCTTACACTAAAACGAGAGAACCCATTTGATACTATCAATTTTTCTTTAGTTGAAGACTCTCTTTATGAAAGTGTAGTGGACTTAAATGAGGTCCTAAAGAAGTATGAGATTGCGATTGAAACACACAATGCAAAAACCGCAATATTTGACGAATCTATAAAAGAAGCAAAAAAGAAAGTCGAACGACACTATGTTAGGGAACTGATAATAGATTTGAATTATGACTCGAAAGCGAGGACGTATAAGGAAAACGAGGAGGATCTCAATAAAGAAAGCACTACACTACTAAGATTGAAAGAGTCTTTTGATTCTTTAGAAGCACAGTTATCCAATGAAACACTAGGAGCCGAAGAGTTTAACCTTAAACTGGAGCAATTCTTAGGATATAATGAAATCAAAATAAAATTTGATAAAGAAAATAAAGGTTATAGGATTTATCGAAATGAGCATGAAGAAGCGAGCAACTTAAGTGAGGGTGAAAAAACAGCAATCGCGTTCATCTATTTTATTACTAAACTTAAGGAAAACGGAAAGAGAATTGAAGATAGTATTATTGTAATTGATGATCCAATTTCAAGCTTCGACTCTAATAAACTATTTGCAGCATATGCGTATATGAAATCCGAGTGCGAACATGCAAAGCAAATGTTCGTACTAACGCATAATTACAACTATTTCTCTCTTGTACTGGGATGGTTTTGTAAAAAGCACTGTAAGGATAAAGAGACCGGCGATAGAGTTCCAGACTATGCAGTATATAGAATTGAAAATAAAATTGAGAATGCTAAGCGTGTGGCAGTATTGAGCGATGGAGGAGAAACCTTAAAGCAAGCAACGGAGTATGATTATGTTTTCCATACTGTGTACTCGTTGCGAGATAGGGTTTTAACGAAACAAGAGAGCATTTTCTGCGGCAATATATGTCGAAAATTGGTCGAATCATTTTTGAGTTTCAAGTTTCCAAAGCAGAGAGCTGATTTGGCAGCTTTGCTTCATGCCGCTTTGCCACGTAAGGAAGATATCATAAAAAGAGAGCGCATTTATAAGTTTGTCAACATTTACTCACATCAGAAAAAAATAAATGTGTTTGAAGAATTGGACACGGATATTCTGGATGCAAACGAACAGATGGTAATCAATGATATATTGTCTATGATTGAAAAACTTGATGCGAATCACTATCAAGCAATGGTCGAAAAAGTACAAAGCGAACCATTTGCTTAGCGTTTTACGATAATTAATCCACAAAGGTCGCGCATGAGAATCAAAGGAGAACGCAGACATGGGAACACTAATCCGGGATAAGTATGAAGCGTGGAAGGTAGAATGCCAGAAACGCTTTGCTCAGCTCAATGCCAATGAGGAAGAACTCAACTGCATCTTTATCGATATCTACGGCCTGCAGGACGAGCTATCCCCCGAGGTGGCGGACAAGGACGTCACGGTCTACCGCATCATCGATGAACCGGACGAGGAAGAGCGCAAGATGCGCTATGTGCTCAGCAAGCGGGATGCCATCATCACCTTGATCAGCTATGCGGTGGGCTGCATGCTGGGGCGCTATTCCCTGGATGTGGAGGGCCTGGCTTTTGCCGGGGGCGACTGGGACGCAAGCAAGTACAGTAGCTTCGTCCCGGATGCGGACAACATCCTGCCCATCACCGATGAAGAATACTTCGCGGACGACATCGTCTCCCGTTTTGTGGATTGGGTGCGGGTGGCTTACGGGCAGGCCACCCTGGAGGAGAACCTGCGTTTTGTGGCGGATGCCCTGGGGGGCAATGGTACGCCTCGGGAGGTGATCCGCAATTATTTCCTGAAGGATTTCTACAAGGATCATGTGAGGACCTACAAGAAGCGGCCCATCTACTGGCTGTTTGATAGCGGGCGGCAGGATGGCTTCAAGGCCCTGATTTACATGCACCGTTATGACCGGGACACCCTGGGCCGGGTGCGGGTGGACTACCTGCACCGCCTGCAGGCTGCCTATGAGAACGCCATCCAGGGCTGCGGCCGGACAATTGATTCTACCACCACGGCAGCGGAGAAGGGCCGTGCCACCCGCAAGAAGGAGAAGCTGCAGCGGCAGCTGGAGGAGTGCAAGGTCTACGACCAGGCCTTGGCCCACCTGGCAGGCCAGCGCATTGCAATCGACCTGGATGACGGCGTGAAGCACAACTACGCCCTGTTCCAGGGGGTGGAGCTGGCCCGGGAAGGCAGGCGGGCGGTGAAGGTGGATTTGTTGTCAAAGATATAATGCCTGTAACGGAAAGCATAGTACAAAACGGGGA
>JAAYJG010000037.1 GCA_012523055.1 Ruminiclostridium sp.
AACCTCAGCCCGAAGAGATGAAGCTGAAATTAAGTTGGGGGACATTCCACAGCAAGGATGACCCGCGAAGCAGCGGCTGGTCGCAAGCTAAAGCTTGCTGCTCGCCCATGCAACCCGGGTGTGTCCCCCTACCTATGGAGGGAAGTATGTTCCTGATTCGCTTGTGGCATTATTTAAAAGGTTATGTTATTATAGTTGTAAGTGGATTTTCGATAGAAAAGTTTATCAATATCTGCACAAAAAGGCAGATATTATTATGGGATATGGAGAGGCTGGACGGCGCTGCAGTGCGTATGAAAATGAGCATCCGGGGTTTCAAAACTGCCCGCAGTGCAGCACGTAAGGCTCGCGTTCGGGTTCGGATCCACGAAAAGAAAGGCATCCCTTACATTTTCACCCGATACCGGAAACGAAGAGGCTTTTTGCTTGGAATTCTCGCGTTTGCCCTCCTGATATACCTGATGACATCTATCATCTGGTCCATTGAAATTACAGGGAACACTCAGGTAAGTACCAACACGCTTGTGGAACAGCTGAATGATATGGGAATTTACCGGGGTGCTGTCAAGCGTTTTATCGATCCAAAGCGCCTGGCCGATACCTTCATGCTGAACAACCGCCAGCTGTCCTGGGTGGGTGTTGATATTCGCGGAACAAAGCTTTACATCTCGGTGAAGGAAGGAATACAGCCGCCAAAGGTGGTCGACGACGACAAGCCCTGTCATGTTGTTTCAACCCGGGACGGAATCATTCTTTCGATACAGGCCAAAAATGGGTTGGCAATGGTTAAACCGGGGGATACTGTTGTTAAGGGGCAAATGTTGATTTCCGGAAATATGGAAAGCATACATCCAGAATTTGGTTCAAAACAGATCCATGCCATGGGTGAGGTGATCGCCCGTACATGGTACGAAATAAAAAAAGAGGTACCGGTAAAGAAAGTCATACGAAAACGTACCGGGCGGGAATGGAACAAATACAGCGTCTATTTCCTGGATTTCCTAATCCCGCTGCCATCCGGAAAAAACCCGTGGCAAAACTTCGATTCCGGCATTTTTGACAAAACGCTGGTGATTGCCGACAAATTCAGGCTTCCTATGGGGCTCACCATTCAACGCTTCTTCGAAGTGGAAGAAGAGGAACTGGTACTCAGTCAGGATGAAGCCAGGGAGCTTGCCCAACAGGCTGCCCTGCAGGAAATCGCCAGAGAAATGCCTCCTGCGGCGCAGGTTGTTGATCGGCAAATCCAGCTTGCGTTGGAAGAGGAGAGGGAGTTTATCACGATCACGGTGGAGTGTACTGAAGATATTGCGCAGCCACAGGAAATTGGAGGGAACTGATTGGAGAACGTTATCGAAAGAAATGTGGAAATACCCGATATGGAAACAGCGATGAACTTGTTTGGACATTGTGACCAAAACGTTCGGATACTGGAAGACGCATTGGATGTAAAAATTATTAATCGTGAAAATGAAATGAAGATATCAGGCTTTGAATCCAAGGTGGAGGAAGCCCTTAAAATAATCCGAAAGCTGTTGGGAATCATTGGGCAGGGGGAAACCATTACAGCCCAGAATGTAAATTATTTGATCTCGCTCAAACAGGAGAACATTGGCGAAGCCGATGAACTGCCCCTGGATCTGGTATGTCTGACAGCCCGGGGAAAGCCGATCAAATCCAAAACCTACGGACAAAAGAAATATATCGATGCTATCCGCAGAAATACCATTGTTTTTTGCATTGGACCGGCTGGTACGGGGAAAACCTTCCTGGCCGTCGCGATGGCGGTAAAAGCCTTCCGGGAGAAGCAGGTCAGCCGAATCATATTAACCCGGCCTGCAGTGGAAGCTGGCGAGCGGCTGGGTTTTTTGCCGGGAGATCTGCAAAACAAGGTAGATCCGTATTTACGGCCTCTGTATGACGCTCTGTATCAAATCATGGGTGCCGAAACCTACCAGTCCAACCTGGAAAAAGGAATTATCGAGGTTGCCCCGTTGGCCTATATGCGCGGACGAACCCTGGATGATTCCTTTATCATTCTTGATGAAGCACAAAATACCACCCCCGAACAGATGAAAATGTTTTTAACCAGGATCGGCGCAGGTTCAAAGGCCATTATTACCGGTGACATCACCCAGATCGACCTGCCAGGGGACAAAAGATCCGGTCTTGTCGAGGTGCAAAGGATCCTCTCCGAAGTAGACGGGCTTAGTTTTATCTATCTTACGGGTCGGGATGTGATCCGGCATGAGTTGGTTCAGCGCATCATCCGGGCATACGAGCAATATGAAAACCGCAGCCAGTCAAAGGCAAAGCGAAATGATTCCATGCGTTAAAACGAAGTATAAGGGGTGACCACAGATGAAGTCTGCAAAGAAGAAAAAAGACAGGAAAACTTTCGGACAAGTCTTTTATAACGACAATTTTCAACGGGTTACCATTGGGGTGCTCTCATTGCTGGCTGTTTTCATCATGATCGCCAATGGAGCTGCACCCAAACGCTACAAGTTGAACATGGGCGCGCCTTCAGGCTTTGACATCAACGCCCCCCGGGATATCGAGAACACGATTAAAACCGAGGAACTGGCGGTGGAGCGGGTGGAGGAGGTTCCCCCCGTTATCCGGGAGCTTGAAGCGGCCAACACAAGGATGCTCAGCAGCGTTTATGATTTTTTTGACACGCTCGATGCCCTTCGCACTAAGCTGATTCCCATACTTGAGGCCGACCCTGAACAGACGCTTGAAAGCTTGCTGATCGCAGAGAATCAGATCACACCTGTCCCTGTCCTGATGAGTATGCCACAGGAATTGAAGGCATATCTGTTTCGACTGGAGGCTGCCTCTGAAATCAGTGTACTGAAGCAGCTGCTTGTCCGGGACATCGTGCCGCAGTTATCTGCCACCACCATTACCCAGTCGAACATTACTCAGGTTATAAAGGGCTGCCAGCTCCGAATCGAAAATACCATTCCGTCCCTTCAGATGCAGCAGGCTGGTCTGGAAATCCTTTCAGGGGTGGTGGAACCGAACAGCATGGTGGATGAAGCAGCAACCGCAAAGCAGAAGAACGCTTTTTTGGAAGCCTACAAACTTGAAAACCCCGTGATGATTTATCAGGGAGAAAGGTTTATCCGCAAGGAGGATATTATAACGCCCGATATCATCGATGTGGTTCGAAAGCTGGGCATCCTCGATGAAAAAACCGGCCCGGATTACCTGTTTCTGGCCTCCGTATTCCTGCTGCTGGTGATGCTGTGGTTTATTCTGGCCATGTTCATCCGTACCTTTGCGCCAAAGGTTTATCAAAGCAGAAATGAACTGCTGTTTATCGCAAGCACGATAGTTTTAACGGTGTTTCTGGCGCTGATGGCCAGAGAGTTTATCCCCGAGTACGCCCCATTTATTACCATCTGCTTTATCGCTCCGGTGTTGCTGGCTATTTTCATCAATATCCAACTGTCCGTCGTTGTGAACCTGATCCTGACGATATCTCTGTCCCTTCTGTTTCCGGACAACCTCACCTTTGTTTTCATGTCGGTGATCAGCGGCACCTTTGCAGCGTTTCTATCGGCCAATGCCAATCAGCGCAGAAGGATTTCCCTTACCGGTCTTATCATCGGCACGGTGAACGTCTTTATCGTGGCCTGTATGGGCGTCATTGAAAAAAAGGACTGGGTTACCATTCTCAAGCAGGGAGGCCTCTGTTTTTTAAACGGGGTTTTGTCAGTGATTATCGCTATCGGGCTGCTTCCTATTTTTGAAAGCCTGTTTAATATGGTCACACCCTTAAAGCTGCTGGAATTGGCCGATCCAAACCATCCGCTGCTCAAAAGGCTATTAATGGAAGCCCCGGGGACCTATCATCACAGTCTGATGGTGGGGAACCTGGCTGAGGTTTCGGTCAGAAGCATTGGCGGCAACTCATTGGTGGCTCGGGTCGGCGCCTATTTCCATGATGTTGGAAAGCTGAAGCGCCCAGGCTTTTTCAAGGAGAACCAGATGTCGGAAAACCCTCATGACAGAATCACCCCGAACCTCAGCACGCTGGTGATCACGTCCCATACAAAGGACGGTGAAGAGTTGGCCATCAAGTACAAGCTTCCCAAAGTCATCCGGGATATCATCGTGCAGCATCATGGCAATACGCTGGTGGCCTTTTTTTATCATAAAGCCTGTCAGGGGGGCAAGGGAACAGAAGTAAAAGAGAACAACTTCCGCTATGAGGGTCCAAAACCACAAACCCGCGAAGCGGCGGTGGTCCTGTTGGCCGATTCTGTGGAAGCCGCGGTGCGCTCCATGCAGGAAAAGACGAAAGGGAAAATCGAGGGCTTGATCCGAAAAATAATCAAGGATAAGCTGGATGACGGGCAACTGGATCACTGCGATCTGACGCTGAAGGATCTTAACGATATTGCCAACGGTTTTTTAACGGTTCTCAGCGGGTTCTTCCATGAGAGAACCGAATACCCCGAACTCGAGAAGAAAAGCTCTCTGTCTGAGCTGGACAGTCAGGTATATACGATTGGTCAGGCAGAAAAAAAGGAGATCAGAAATGAAGACAACCATACAAAACAAGCTGAAGAAAAGGTACCTTCCGATGAAACCGCTCAAGCAGCTTCTGATGACGACAGTGCAAACCGCATTGAAGACTGAGGGTTTTGAGCCTCCGGCAGAGGTTTCCATTGTGCTGGTTGAAAATGAAGAGATTCGCGGAATAAACCGACAGTTCCGTGCGAAAGATAGTGATACCGATGTGTTGTCGTTCCCCATGCTGCAGATGGAAGATGGCCGATTTGTGGAACCACCCGGTGCTTGCGACAGGGTGAATGGAAACCTGTTGCTGGGCGATATCGTCATATCTGTTCCAAAAGCACTGGAACAGGCAAAAAGCTATGGCCATTCCCCACACAGAGAGCTGGCGTTCCTCACGGTTCATGGACTGCTGCATTTGCTGGGTTATGACCATGAGAAGCCCGAAGAAGAAGAAGCAATGACGGCAAAACAGGAAAAAATTCTTACAGAGCTTGGTCTGCCGCGAAATGCATAGTGTTGGCACACCATTTCAGGAGTAAGAAATGAAAAACAGATCTTTACTCAAAAGCTTTCAATTTGCTTTTCAGGGTTTGAAGGCTGCCTTTGTCGGCGAAAAGAACTTCAGGATCCATTGCATGGCCGTTGTTCTGGTTGTTATTTGCGGGGCTGTGCTTGGGATATCCACAGAAAAATGGGTGCTTTTAGTTTTGACGATAGCCTTTGTGCTGGTGTGCGAGCTGTTTAACACAGTTGCCGAAACCCTGGTGGATATGATTACGCAGGAGTATTCTCCCCAGGCTAAAAAAGCAAAGGACCTGGCCGCAGGGGCTGTCCTGCTCTCCGCCATCACTGCCGTGCTGGTTGGGGCATTCATTTTTATAGAGCCTGCGCTTGCATGGCTGAAAACGATTTTTGGTATGTGAGTGCTCATTAAGTATTAGATTTATCAAGGAGAAAAAATGTTTACCGAAGATCTTGGGTTTTATATCCTGATGATTCCAGTGATGCTAATCACATTAACCTTTCATGAATTTTCCCACGGTTACATAGCCTGGCGTCTGGGTGACGATACGGCGAAAAACGCAGGCCGGTTGACGCTCAACCCGCTGAAACATCTTGATCCGATTGGAACACTGATGATGTTCGTTGCACGCATTGGCTGGGCAAAACCGGTTCCGGTAAACCCTTCCGCGTTTAAAGACAAAAAGAAGGGAATGATGCTCACCAGCATAGCCGGCCCTATATCCAATCTCCTGATGGCGTTCATTGTGGCATTTCTCCTTCAGGTTGTTCTCGTATTGGGCTTTAGCAGTATCTATGCTGAAACCGGAGCAGTATACTGGCTTTTTCAGTTTTTGTTGTTACTGTTTTATGTAAATATTAATCTCGCTGTTTTCAATCTGTTTCCCATTCCGCCTCTGGACGGCTCAAAAATTCTCTCGGCTGTACTGCCTACCGAGCTTTACTTTCGGGTTATGCGGTATGAGCAATATATAGGGCTGGCATTCTTAGTCATTGTTGTGTTCTTTGGGAAGGGGTTTGGAGAGGTAATCAATTTTTTCACCAAACCCATTTCCAGCAGCATGCTTTGGATTGCCGCAAAGGTTGTGGGGATTTTCCTGTAAGCCATTGCCCTGCCTCTGGACTTTACAGTCTGATTGCGATAAACTGTTTATTGAGGATCGACGCACCGGACAAGCCTCAGGGTTGTTCACCTTGCGCCGCCGGTCCCTGGGTATGAACGGTTTGGCGTTCAAAGGAGATACCAATGAAAAGTTCCCTGCATGAAGCATGCACCATTCGATTGAAAAACTTCGAAGGCCCCTTCGATCTGTTGTTCTTTTTGATTGAAAAGAATCA
>JAAYJG010000330.1 GCA_012523055.1 Ruminiclostridium sp.
TCATCAAAGTTGGGACCTGACATCATGGAGGGCGTATGGTAAAGCTTACGAATTACAATGATTTTATTGAACGAGTAAATGAACTGGGTTTTATGGCATTTTCAAACACGCTGCCGGGTTTCCCGTCATTGACAGCGGAAACACCGGGAGGGATATGGCATACCGGTAATCCGCAAACCGATCCCTGGTGTTGGAAGGACAGGGCGGCGGAAGAGAAAAAGCTAGCTTTTGGATGTGTTCTCGGAGGAAACAAAGGGTTTATTGCGCCCCCGATGTATGCCCACTTTTATGCGGCCTGTCAGCCGGAGGAGCATATAGAAGAGCTTCAGGTCTTTGGCTTTCTCAGTCCTGAGGTGTGGCGGCTTTGGCAGCTCTTTGAAACCAGGAGCCCATTGAGTACCGGTGAGATCCGCCAGGAGATGGGTGTCACGAAAAAAAAGGGTGGCAGCAGGGTGGACAAGGCTATTTCGGAGCTGGAGCGGATGTTCTGTATTACCGTGGCAGGTTGCCGGAGAAAAATTGATAAGTTCGGGCAACCTTTCGGCTGGGCGTCCAATGTGTATGATAAAGTGGAGAACTGGGCACCGAGGGAATGGTTGGTGGAAAGCCAAACCATTGGAAGGGAAGAGTCCAGAAATAGGATCCTTGATCGGGGGCTGACGATTTCACAGAACATCAGCAGGGAGCAGCTGGCCGCAATGTTGAGGTTTTAGGTCAAGGCTGAAGACCTCCGGAGGCAGGTTCCGAAGGCAACATTAAAAAAGGAGGTGGATTGTTCTGGAGAAGTGGGAATACACAACCATTCAATTAGCAAAAGGATTTATGGGTAGTAGTCTGGTTACAGATGATATTGACGGTGAGCTGAATCTATATGGGGAACAGGGTTGGGAACTGGTGAATTGTTTTTCAGCCGGCTTGGTTCGAGGGATTAGAGAAGTGTTTGCAGTATTTAAACGAAGAAAATGGGAAGAAGACCTGGATTAGGCATATAGTATTTAATGTGTGGCACATAACGTATTCTTCGTGAAAGCTGATAACCTGTGGTAGGCGGGAGTTTATCAGTATGGGGTGGTTTAATGGAGATGGAACAGATCCGGTTTTCGGGAAGGTTTGATTTCAATGATGCAAGAGGACCCAGGTTTGCATGGTCGGGCTGTACCATCCTTGTACGTTTCCAGGGTACAAGCATATCGGTTCGCCTGAAATCTCATGGTGAAAACTATCTGCTGGTACTACTGGATGGCCGGGTGATCCAAAACGCTTTACGGGTAACCGACGAGCGGGAATATACGCTGGCTGCTTCTTTGAAGGAAGGCCCCCATGAAATTTCTCTTGTACGCCGTAATGAGTTTTATTTTGGATCTATACAATTTCTAGGTTTTCATGTTACGGGTGGAGGGTTGCTTGCCTTGCCGCCGCCATCAGATAAAAAGATTGAAATCATTGGTGATTCCATTACCTGCGGGTTCGGCAATGAAGGGGCCATGGGCATGGAATACCATCAGAGGTATGACAATGCTTACCTGTCATACGCCGCCATAGCTTCAAGGCTTTTGGAGGCCGAATGTCATATTATTGGTTATTCAGGTTTTGGTATTATCCGGGATTATCTTGGGAACGAGCAGAATACACTTCCCGCCAAATATGACTTTATTATACCCGAAGAAAACACCCCCTGGGGTTTTGACACATGGATTCCGCAGCTTGTTGGGATCAACCTTGGAACCAATGATTTTGGCTTCGGCACAACACCCGACAGAGAACAATTTACAGCAGCCTATGTCAATTTCATAAAAAGAATCAGGGGTCATTACCCCAATGCTCATATTCTGTGTATTGTTGGCACCACGATGGGTGGCAAGGCTCTTGAGACCATCCGTACATACATACAGGAAGATATCATCAGACTGTTGAGCAATAGCGGTTTTAAACAGATCTCCTATCTGGAGCTGGAGCAGCAAAAAGAAGAAGATAAACTGGGTATCAGCGGCCATCCGGGTGTTCGAACTCACCAGATTGCAGGAAGAAGGCTTTATGAAGAGATCAAAAGGCTGATGAACTGGTAGGATGTTTATCTTGAGAAAAGCTGGAGGGTAACTCAGTAAACAGTTTATACAACGACAACTGATTGGCTGCTTTTGCACTTCTACCCGAAATATTGTACATGTAATCCTTCCGTTGACATTTTTTCAGGATAGACCTATAATGAATTTGAATTTCTTTGAACCAAAAAAACCCCTGCCATTATAGGATGGGGGTTAATGAGATGATAAATATGCGAAAGCATCATTGAAGGAGGTGAGAGGATGAATCAACCCGTTGAAAATACCATGCATGATACCGTAATTTTGGTTTGCAGGAGAGGGAAGGCCGTTCATATTGAGAACGATTTTGAGGTTATATGGGGGAAGTCTGCCCATTTTACAGCCTGTTTTGCGAATTTGCAATACAGATCTGCTTATTCGGCCATGTTCAATGCCTCTCACTCAGGAGTAACTGTTTAAGCTTCCTTTCATGAAGAAAAACAAATCCCTGATGGGCTTGACGGCCTGCCAGGGTTTTTTTATGTCCTTTTTTTCAGGATCTGTTATTGCATTCAAAAACTCAAGTGCTGCATAAAAGCAGACCGATGAACTTCCAGCGAGCTCATTGGATGCGAATGATGAACCACTTAACGGCAACATAAAAAGTAGAAAAATGATCTTCCGACGAGGGGGAAAACGAAGTAAAAAATTAGGGTAACAAGCTAAGAAAAAAGAATGATTATTGTTTGGATTGGGAAACAGTACCCATCAGCTGGAGCAATATGGCTGGTTTTCCAATCCGATTGAGAGAGAAGGGAATCAATATCGTGGTATGTTCAAAATTTTTAAAAACAGCGCGTATGAGCACGCAAAACCTGACAAACGGAGGCGTGATTTACCTGCTTCCAAACTATCTTTTAAAGGTTTTATACCTTGTACCGCTGCTGTATTTGTGGCGTTCACTGATGCAAAGCGGGGTGGATGCGGGAATGACACTTGCGCAGATGCTTACATACACTTACCTGGGCGCGGTTTTCTCCGATCTTCTGGTGGTTCATACACAGGCATCCAGCTGGTTGTATGAAGGAATGTTTATCAGCTTGTATCAGCGTCCGATGGGGGTTATTCTTCATCTGGTGTCACAGACCATGGGGAAGTGGGTGCCGCAGTTTCTTCTATTTACAGTGCCGATGCTGCTTGCCGCGCCCTTGTTTGGGGTGAATCTGACCCCGTATTCGCTTTGGGCGATTCCAAGCCTTTTGTTATGTGTATCCCTGGGCTTTGCAGTAGATATCTTGTTTGCATGCGTCACAATACGCCTGCAGAACGCCAGCTGGCTGGTTTATGTGATTCGAAACGCCATACAGGCGCTATTCTCAGGCAGCGTAATCCCATTTGCAATACTTCCCTGGGGCATTGGAACGGTTTTTCAGTACATTCCCTTTGGCAGCCTGGCGGCGGCACCATTATCCATTTACACCGGGCTTGAGCAGGCAGCACCGATCATTGCGCTGCAAATATTTTGGAATCTGCTGCTGTGGCCATGTGCCATACTGGCGTTTTCCAAATCCAGAGAAAGGATGGTCTCCTATGGCGGGTAAAAGACTAAAACAACTGTTACGGTTATATGGCTTATATGCAAAGATGGACCTGGCGTGGCTGATGCGGGATACAAAGTTTTTCCTGTTAGCTGTAATAGCGGACTTTCTGTCCAATATTGCCGCGGTGACGGGTGTTTTCCTGCTGGCCTGGCGTTTCAACGGCGTGGGGAGCATGGATAAGTTTGAGGTGCTGTTTATGCTCGGGTATGTGACAACCTGCACCGGCATCTTCCAAACCTTTTTTGCGAATTCAAATACCGGGCATATCAGCAGAAGGATAGGAAGAGGGCAGATGGAGCATATGCTGATTCAACCACTACCCCTGCCGATTCAGTTGATCACCGAGGGATTTATCCCGGTTTCAGGATCAAGCAACATGATTGCTGGAGCGATCATCATTGGGGTGGCTGTGAAAAACCTGGGCCTTCAACCAGGCCTTGGTTGGTTTGGTTTATTGCTGTTGCATCTGTCTACAACCATCCTGATTCTGCTTTCTCTGTCTTATTTATTTTCATCGGCGGCATTTTATGCACCGGTTCAAGCAGAGGAAATATCCTCCCATGTACTTGATTCCACAGGAATATTAAGCTCTTATCCCTTGTCCGGAATGACTTTGGCAATACAAATACCGCTTATCACCATCATCCCGGCAGGGCTTTTGGGGTGGTTCCCAACACTGGCGCTTTTAGGAAAGCCGCCACTTGGGTTCCCTTCATTTTACCCCATGCTGATGGCAGCATTATTGTATATTTTGGCTTATATAGCATTTACGAAAGGATTGAAGCACTATGTCAAAACAGGAACAAACCGTTATTCGGCAGTTGGACACCGCCGTTAGGATAAACAATGTCACAAAGCATTTTGAACAATGGCAACGCAGCGGACAGGGAAAAAACATCGTGAAAAACCTGTTCAAGCCCGAAAAGAAAGTGGTCTGCGCCCTTGAAGATATATCTTTCCGTGTGAAAAAAGGAGAATTTCTGGCATATGCCGGGCCCAACGGAGCAGGGAAAAGTCGAACAGGTCATCGCAGAGCTGTACACCAGCTGGAAAGAGCAGGGGATGTAGGGACAAGGGGGGACAGGTACCTTGTCCCAATTACCATTTGATTTACGACGAAGCTCAATAGACCCCACCCCACCTCTTCGCATATTTTCAACCTTAGGGAAAACGCCTGTATACATATTTTTGCCAGAGGCTAAAAAGCGTGTGGTGGTTGGACAGGGTTCCTTACCCCTTGTCCCCTTCTCCTGGGTTTTTTATCAAAATTCCTTCAGCCGATAAAACATTACCTTCTGCATCCAAAGCTTTTACATAATAAACACTGCCCCCGGAAATCACATGCTTGTGCACTTTGGCATCAATGGTTTCAGAGTCGTGCCAGTCCCTTTGGATTGTGTAGCTTACTGCGTCGGTTATTGCGTTCCAGGCCAGTTGATTACCGGAGATCCTCAGTGCCAAAACTCGGTTCTTCCCTGTATGATCGTTTGCTGCTAAAGGGTGTGGGTAGGGATAGGGCACATAATCAAGCTTGCCCACACCATTGTAATAATCGCGGTTTTCCTTAATATGCAGCCCACAGTTGTTATGAACTATAACCGAGATATTCTTTCCCTTATGTATATTATTCCATAGATAGGCGGCATCGTGTTCCTGCGGTAAAGGTGGCCGGTTGTGAATATACCCATGTGAGTGCTGCGGTCGAGGCTGCAAAGTCTGGCGATACGGTCGTATTACCGTCGGGTAACAGTGTATGGGTAAATACGTTAACTATCCCGGACAATAAAAAAATCACATTAATGGGTTCAGGACCGGATGCCAGTGTTATTACGACGAATGCTTCCAGTCCAAAAGGATTAATTAATATAGGTGCTTCAAGTTCGCGTGTTTCCAACGCTTTGCAAGTTCTTTTAGATTTTTTTGATAATCGGCGGTCAGGGTTATCACCAGTTCTCTTTTCATCATGGTGCCATAAGTGGGGTTCAGAAGGTTATCACGGATGTCGGCGCTTTGATATAAAAGCTCCAAAAGCTTGACCAATTCGGGATAATCGGTGGTGATAAGATTTTCAGCAGGATCATCACTTGGTTGTTGATCCTGCACCGGCACCTTGGTCGGGCTTGGTGTTATCGACGGAGCCGGCTTCTTTGTTTGCGCTGGTATTGGAACTCCGCCACTGCCAGGTGTTTGGCTCTGCCCTTGTGTCGGGGTTGGTTCTGGCTTTGTCGTTGGTGTTGCTTCCGGTTTCATGGTTGGTGTAGGGCTTGGCTCCTCCTGAACGGTAATGGTAATGGTCTGCTCATCTGATAAAGAACCATCGCCCATTGAAAGTAATATGAAAGCTGCCAGATTGAACGTTTGCAGGAGTCCACGTGAAGGTTTGGCTGGAAGCATTGAAAGCAGCCCCGGCAGGCAGCTCGCTGACTGTATAGGTTAAAGAATCGCTATCCTGGTCTGTAGCCACAATAGTAAAGGTTAAAGGGATTCCAATCGTAACAGTCTTATTACCGATAGGGTTGATGACAGGGGCGTTGTTCTCTGGCAGCGCAAAAGTAGTTACACTTGTGGGAGCACTTTGGTTGCTTATATTCCCCTTCGTATCATATGCGGCAACAGTATAGCTGTAAGTGGTACCAACAGAAAGGCCGGTATCTGTATATTCGGTGAACGAGCTTGTACCCACCTCTATGCCGTTACGATATACCCGATATCCCGCGACACCGACATTATCCCGCGAAGCCCACCAGTTCAACATCACGCTGCTGTGCTTTACATTGGTGGAAAGAAGCCCGTTGGGCATACCCGGCGGAGTAGTATCATTACCGGATACTGCCAGATCTCCTTCAGCAGATAGGGTTCTTCCTGTGCTGTCCAGTGCATAAACCATATATACATGCTCATCACCGGTCATCGTATCGGTATAAGATGTACCCGATACAGTAACCGCGCCATCTGTATTCCAACCACGGACAATACGATAGTTTTCCGCTGTTACTGCTTGCCAGTTAAGCTGTGCTTCAGAGGCTGCAACCGTGGTTTGCAGTTCCAACACCCTTTGCTGGCCCGGATAATCCGATAAGGTTAATGGATGAGGGTAAACATAGGGCACATACTCAGGACGATGGGTATTGTTAAAGTAGTCACGGCCTTCCTGGACGTGGTTATAGCATTCAGGTGCGAAATTGTTATTCTGAACAACAGGAAAATGCCCGCCATCATAGGTATTGTTCCATTCATAGATGGGTTCAACCGTTTGAGGCCCCCAGGCATCCCCCGGAGTCAACGTTGTTACTCCGTTCTGATCCCGGCCCGGATAACCGTTAGCGAGCTTAAAGTTATCACCGGGCTCCCATTTCAGATCGGAACCGTTTTCCGTTGTGAAGGAGACGATCTTGTATATATCATTTTTTTGCCAGTTGTTTCTTACACCTCCGCTTAATATAGCTGTAAGCATATCGGCTGTATTGGCTGTGATAACCCCTCTGCTGTAATCCTTTTGATTGATCACAGTGTATCCAACCCACTGGTTTTTGGATAAAGTGCATAATTATTTTAACACAGAATCAATCATAAAAGTACATTTTTAGGGAAGTGATGACTTTATCACAACTACATAATGATATTCGCATCTGTGGAAGTGATTTTTGCAGAAATTGAAGTGACTTTTACCAGAAACGTTCATAGCAATCCAACGGTGATACCAGACCGCATGAAAAAAGCCGGTACGAGTACCGGCTTTAATGCTTTCAAAATGTTGATTTTACTTTGATGCGACCTTCTTGGCATGACATCTCTTGCATACCTTGATTCTTTTACCTTCGTCGGAATCAACCTCATATAAAAGCTTAATACCGGTAGCGTTGCAAATGGGGCAGGTTCCTCTGCCACGAGCGGGCAGGTTCAATAAAGTTTTTCCACGATGTGTTTTTGAAGCCATTGTACATACCTCACTTTATATTTTCATCAATAGAATCCCTATTTTTCTTCTACCGGATAAATCGATCAGAATCCCATTTTGATCTCAGGCGGAAGAAAATTTTCTTGATAGAACTAGAATATCATATTTTCTAAAGAAATAAAACAGCAAAAACCATTATATTTATTTTTTCCGTCGTTGCTACTCTGAGGTGTGTATCTTATCCTGGGCTCAGTGGTGCTATCCTGGGCGTAGCGAAGTCATTTTCAGCGCAGCGTGTCATCCTGAGCGTAGCGAAGGATCTTATCAGGAGTAATGTGAGATCCTTCACTTCGTTCAGGATGTCATGCTGTGCCTTATAACCTCTGATGAGCAACAACAGCCGAAGGAAAACTGAAATGCTTGAAACAAAAAGATATATTCAATGGGCTTCAAATGTTATAATGGAACTACTGAATTGTGTCAGGTGGTATAAATGAAAATTAACAGATTGTTGGAAATTATAATTATCCTCTTAAACCGCAAGACGGTTACCGCGAGGGAGCTGGCCAATCGTTTCGAGGTTTCGACCAGAACCATTTATCGGGATCTGGATGTTCTGTCCACGGCCGGCGTTCCGGTATACACCAACAAGGGAAATGGCGGTGGGATCTCGCTTTTGGAGGATTACTCCCTGAACAGGACGCTTCTGTCCGAGCAGGAGAGTGAAAGCCTTGTTCTTGCCCTGAAAACGCTTCAAGCCACCAAGTACCCTGAAATCGACATGATCCTGGACAAGGTTGGTGGGCTGTTTAAAAGTGCGGACACCTCTGACTGGGTGGATATCGATCTGTCACCCTGGGGCAGCCAGCCCAATGAATACAACAAGTTTGCCAACATTAAAAAAGCAATTTTGAAGCGTCAGGTCATATCTTTTTGCTATATCAACTCCAACGGGGACAGAAGCATACGTAGTATGGAACCCATGCGTCTGATTTATAAGGGACAAGCTTGGTACCTATGGGGATATTGCATGGCCAAAAAGGATTTCAGAGTCTTCCGGATTTCCCGGATGAAAGAGCTTGTAGTCTGCCCGGAAACCTTTCACCGCCGCAAGCAGGAACAGCCGCATATTGATGATAATGCAAAATCGCCTGTGCTTTCCATGAACCTGAGGTTAAGATTCGATCCAGAGGTATTATACCGGGTGTATGATGATTTTGATGATGCGATCATTCAAAAAAACGAAGATGGTTCCTGCGAGCTGTCGGTGGAATTCCCCGTAGGTGAATGGGTTTACGGATTTATCCTGTCCTTTGGCGAGCATGTCGAGGTGCTTGAGCCCGAACACATCCGCCTGACCATTCAAAGCATGCTGCAAAAGGCTTTGGCTCATTACCAGAAATGATTCATGGCACAGCGCGATTACGATACGGGTAAAGACAATTATGAAGAGGGATTGATATCAATAGTGTAAAGTAACTTATAAAAACAGCAACAAGAACGTAAAAGAACAATTTGCTCGGAGGAGAGATTTATGAAGGCAATACTATCAGCCGATCTGAACTGGGGAATTGGCTGCGACGGAAAGCTGCTGCAGAGGGTTCCGGAGGATATGAAACGCTTTATGCATATGACAACCGGCAAGATAGTTGTCATGGGCAGGGAAACCTTTGAATCCCTTCCCGGAAAGCAGCCATTAAAGGACAGGGTGAACATTGTATTAAGTCGCAAAAAGGAGTTTGGTGATGAACGGTTTCTTGTATGCCGCTCCTTGAAAGAACTATTCAAATTATTGTCGTCTTATGACATGGACGATGTGTTTGTCACTGGCGGCGAAGCCATATATATTCAATTACTGCCATACTGCAGCATTGTGTATCTGACAAGGTTTGAAAAGGAGTTTGAAGCAGACAGGCATTTCCCCGACCTGGATAAAATGGACAACTGGGAACTTGTTTCACAAAGCGAACAAAAGGTCTATCAGGATATGGGGTTCAGGTACCTGGACTACAGGAACAATGACGTGAAGCCTTTCCCGTGTTGAGAGTTTCTCCGGAAATGGCATCACGCCCTGAATAGTCTATGTTTTTAGCGTATTCGGAGGGGTCGGCGAAAGTAGCTTGAAGATATAAATAATGATTTCTAATATGACATACTACTGTCACGTTACAAAAGATATACTGATGCCATCAAATCAAAAGGAGATGAAATGATGGCAACAACCGAAATGAAATTCTGCCAAAGCTGTGCGATGCCGATGGAAAACAGCGAAATGTACGGAACCAACGCGGACGGCAGTAAAAATGAAGACTACTGCCAGTACTGCTATGCGAATGGCGCATTTACCAGCGATCAAACCATGGAGCAAATGATCGAAACCTGCGTTCCTTTTGTATCAAAGGGAGATCCTTACTCGGATGAAGAATCCGCAAGAAAAGCCATGCAGGAATACTTCCCGCAACTGAAGAGGTGGAAGAAACAATAGCAGGACACGGGTGGTTTTATGTCCTGGCCAGGCACAGAACCGTTCCTTGCCGGAGTGCCCGGACCTGCCCTAATCTCATACCTTGTATTTTTAACAAGTGGTTCTGTTTTGCTGTAATAGAAGGGAGACATGCCCTTTGGTCATAACTGATTATTGTTTTGTTTCTTTATGACCCTATTATTAAAAATGATTGAATTTTCTCTTTATAACGAATATTCGGGCAGAACCGGTAAATAACGAGGAGGCATTTGCGATGATTGAATTACCAGAAGCTGCAGTAATGGCTGAACAATTGAATGAGATCGTTCAGGGAAAAAGAATAACCAACGTAATAGCCAATTCAAGCCCTCATAAATTTGCATGGTTCTGTGGGGATCCACAAAGCTACCATGGGATGCTTTCGGGCAAAAGCCTTGGAAAGGCCGTCCCTGTGGGTGGCATGGTTGAAATTGCAGCAGAAGGCTATATTTTGGTTTTTGCCGAAGGTGTGAATCTGCGGTTTCATGATGTGAATGATAAACGACCGCAGAAACACCAGCTTTTGCTCGAATTTGAGGATGATTCTGCATTGTCAGCCTCTATACAGATGTATGGTGGATTATGGTGTTTCCGGGATGGAGAGTTTGACAACCCATATTACCTTGGAGCCGGAAAAAAGCCCTCACCGCTTTCTGCACAATTTGACGAAGCTTATTTCAACAGTATCATCAACGCTCCGAGTGCGGAAAAACTGAGCGCAAAGGCATTGCTGGCCACCGAGCAGCGGATTCCGGGCCTTGGGAATGGTGTCTTGCAGGATATTTTGTACAATGCGGGCGTTCATCCAAAGAGAAAGGTGAAACAGCTTTCTGAAACTGACAAGAAAAAACTGTTTTTATCGATAAAGACGACTCTTGGTGAAATGGTAATGCTGGGCGGCAGAGATACCGAAACCGATTTACTGGGATGCCCCGGGGGGTACAAAACAAAATTGAGCAAAAAAACCTTGGATAAACCATGCCCGGTTTGCGGGGAGAGCCTCGTAAAGGAGGCCTATATGGGTGGAAGCATCTACTATTGCACGGGCTGCCAAAAGCAATAACGGGGTTGTGGATAGATGTAACGAAGATGTGGCATTCCCAACGTTTTAATCAAAATCTAATTTGTTTATAACGGTTTTGTGCATTGACATTCAATCAAGTTGCCCATATAATGGAACAGGAGATTGCGCATGGTAGTCTTCTATCAGGAAAGCCTTAATAAATACGGAAGGAGTGTTGTAAGTGCTCATGAGGTTAGAAAAAGTGGTTTTCAACAAATAAATATTTGGTACTGGAATAATCAAGCCTGCTATCGGGGTCGTCACAAGGCAAAGCCCTGAACCGGAACATTCGATATTCCGGTGCGCAGCGAAGCAACCAGGCTGAAGAAACCATTTTTGCACGGCAACACAAAATAGGGTCAAAACAACAGCACGCGGGTAGCGTGCTTTTTTGATGGGAAAAACCCCAGGGATTGTTAGCAGGAAGGTTTTATGGTGGCGCTGAAAGGATAGGAGTGAGAAAGATGAAGAAGAAAAAGAAAAAAACCACTCTTGATCTGATGAAAACCATTCGGAATGAATGGAGTATCAACCCCAGAACAAGAGTGCAGGAAAATGAACTGAGAAACAAGAAGAAAAGAAGACAGGATGAAAAGAGAATGAAATACGAATGGTGAAGGAGAGGATTCAGGATGGATAAATTTCTTGGCATATCCCCCTTGAGTGAAGATGAAACAAGGCTCAAGAAGAATGATTTGGATGAGGAGATGTTTAATATGGATGTTCAATTCAAGAGCGAGAAGCTCTGCGACTATAGTGCCATGACCAGTGTGAGCCAGGAGGCTTTCCACGGATGGCACCTGGATAATTGGTATGTATCAGAGCCTGTTATGGCAGGACTGCCCGAACAGGGCGAGGAGCTTGCCCTCGATTTATCGATGATAACGGAAATCGCCGGCGAGGATACCGGACACGTGCTTTTTTCCATTTATCAATTTATAGTGGCCGAAACAGTTCAAAATAGTGCTGTAGCGGCCACTGTTTTTTTACCTTACTCTTGCTGTAAAAAACATCTTTCCAAGCAGCCTTTTTTGGGTAAACAGTTCATAGATGGATCGGTTATAACAAAAGCAGCATAATAGAATTCTGAACGGGAGGAAAGAAGAAATGAAAGAACTGCTGGAAACAGAAAGGCTTTTTGTCAGAAGCTTTAAGCCTGAAGATTGGAGAGAACTTCAGGAATACATATCCAAAGAAGAGGTTATGAGGTTCGAAGAACCTTGGGACTGTTCGGATGGAGGCATGCGTAAGGCTGCTGAAGACTTTTCAAAGGGGGATGACTTCTGGGCGGTGGAATTGAAAAGCACCGGAAAAATGATTGGAGATCTCTATTTTGGAAAAACAGGCCCGGAAAGTTTTCGTACCCGAATGATTGGTTATATCTTCAACAATTGCTTCCATGGAAACGGCTACGCCACAGATGCCTGCAGAGCTTTACTAAGCTATGCTTTTAGCAGCCTCAATGTTCATCGCGTTGTCGGTTTATGCAGCCCGGAAAACAAGCCATCATGGAAATTGATGAAGCGGCTGAACATGCGGCGGGAAGGGCATTCCATCAAGGCTGTCACTTTCAGAATGAACGAAGCAGGCCGACCAATCTGGTGGGATGAATATCGGTATGCCATATTGGCTGAGGAGTGGGCTGACATAAACGTGTGAAGAACTGCATTTATAAATCTAACCCCCAAAACCCTAACCTTGCGGCATGTTGAATTTATATCCAACCCCCTTTATTGTTTGAATGAATACAGGTTTTTTGGGGTCGGTTTCAATTTTCTTCCTGATATTACTAACATGAACCATAATTGTTCTATAGTCACCAAGGCTTTCCGTACCCCACAGATCTTGAAAGAGCTGCTCATTGCTGATCACCGCATTCGGGTTTTGTGCCAGCATGGTAAGGATTTGGAATTCCTTTGGTGGCAGGGGTATGGTTTCTCCGTTGATGATGACGCAATAATTACCGATATCGATGATCAGCTCTCCGCAGGTGATGGTATTCTCCGATGAAACGTTTTCCTGCAACTCTTGCTTTTTCGTTATGGAATTTCGCCGCAGCTGTGCTTTCACCCTTGCGATCAGCTCGATGGGTTCAAATGGCTTTCCGATATAATCGTCTCCACCAGCAAAAAGCCCGATAGACTTCTCTGCCGGGTTGCATTTGCAGCTTAGAAAAATAATGGGAGTTGTGAGGCTGTTCCTTATTTCCTGGCACACTTCTATCCCGTCCATTCCTGGAAGCATTATATCGAGAATGATTAGATCCGGCTGTTCGGATAAAGCCATACAAACTGCTTTAATTCCATCATCCGCCGTAACCACATTGTATCCTTCATTCCGTAAATAGAGTGTGACGATTTCACGAATATCGTCATCATCGTCTACCAGTAAAATTTTCTTCTGCGTCATTTGTCTTCCCTTCCATTTTCATTTATTATCTTAAGCATCGCTGGTTCTGCGGCCTGTTCCTGATTTTATCGGTGTTATAGTGAAGAACCCTGATCAATTTTCCGCTGGTAAACAGAAAGGCTAAAGAAAAACCGACTCCCTTTGCCCGGTTCGCTTTGAATCTCTATTTGTGAGCCGTGGCTGGCCAGTATTTCCTTTACAATCGCAAGACCGAGGCCGTTGCTGTCTTTGCCCGCCTTGCGGGCCTTTGATACGATGTAGAAACGTTCAAATATATGGGCTCGATCTTCTTCGCATATCCCGATGCCTGTATCACTGATATTTACCTGCAACAAACTGTTTTCTTCATTAAGTGCAAAGGTTAAGTCAATTTGTCCGTCGGCAGGCGTATACTTTACTGCGTTATTTATAAGGTTTGCAAAAACCCGTTCCATTTTCCGAACATCTGCCTTCACAAACATCGCGTGCAAAAATGAATCCTCATGTGCCCCGGGTTTGATAATCTTGAATGAAACCTTTGCCTGGTGCATGTCCAGACTGCATTTTTCAGAGAAATATAGAATAAATTCGATTACCGACATCTCTGTATACTGAAGCTGAAACTGGCGTGATTCCAATTGAGAAAGCTCAAACAGTTCCTGCACCATATTGCTCATCTGGTAGGACTTGTCCCGCGCCCTGATGAGGTATTCCTGCTGCTGCCAGGGATCCTTTACGATACCATCCAAGATGGTGTTAATATATCCGATGACGGACGATATGGGCGTCCTCAAGTCGTGGGACACATTCTGCATCAGGTTCTGCAGAGATTTTTCAGAACGGGAGACAGCCTGGTAAGCTACTTTCAGCTCTTCCCTGGATGTCTCCAGTGCCAGGGTTCGCTCCTTTACTTTTTCCTCCAGGCCTTTATTGGCCGATCGCAGTTTTGCAGTTAACAATTCCACCTGCGAAAAGCTACCTGAAAACTTTCTTGCCAGAACAAGTGCCTGTGTTAAGGTTAAAACCAGCAGACCGATGGAGGAAAGATCGCCCCGTGTTACGAAATTGCGCAGGAAATGGTTGTGACTGTCGGCTACAATCACACTTAAAAACAAAACATCGTTCAGTGCTGTGAAAACCATCATGGTTAAACCGAAACCAAGTAAATAGGCTCCTGGCCTTTTTCTGATGCAGGTGATAAGGACAATCCACAGCACATAACCGAAGGTGCAAATTGAAAACACCTGATAAACGGGGTTGACCAGTGTAAAGATACGGGCGGGGGTTGTTAATACCAGAAGTGAAAAGGCTGCACCGATAATCTGAATGACATGGTTGGCTTTTTTTGAAACATCCTTTGGAAATATGGTTCTCAGGTATGAAAACACCAGAGGAATTCCGTAATAATACGCTGTGGTCTGTATTTTATGAGCCAATTCCCAGGGGAAGCCTGGAAAGAGATGAATAAAGAATATTTCACCGACAAACAGCGTTCTAAGGCTGATCAGGATCGAGTAAATCCCGAGATACAGCGAGGATTTATCTTTTGTACGATACAGGAACAGAGCGATATGGTATAAACCAATGACGAAAAGGCTGCCGAACAGGAAAAGATCCAGCGCAAGGTTGCAAATCCGTATTTCAACCACCGCCTCCGCTGTTCCCAACCAGATGCTTTCAAGAATCCCACCACTGCGATGGCTGGCGTTGGAAACCTGAAGGACAAGCTCAATAGGATCGGTATTTCCCTGCAGGAAATGGATTTGGGGAAGATACTGGGGCTTCATCTGTTCTGCTGCAGTGGCCGTTTCCCCGGCAGAAGCCAGCAGGTCGCCGTTAGCCCACATGCGGTAGGATGTAAATATGCGGGGAATTTTTATTCCCAGCAGCTCATCTCCGGGGTTTGTGATCAATAAACGAAAGGTAGCAAAACCTGAGCCAGAAAGCTTTTCACCATCCAGTTCGAAATTGTTCCATGCTCTGGGCAGTTCTATCCACTTTTTAGCCGCTTCATGGCTGCCGGTATGAAAATCCTCGGGAGAAAGCAGTTCATTCCAATAAAACTCCCATTCTCCATCCAGAGTTAGCATCGGCGATTCTTCCCGGTTCCACCCGGACAAATCCATTACTCCGTTGCGAAACTCTTCTTCTCCTGTCTGTGCAAAGCTCATTTGCGTAAAGGCTGTGAACACCATAAGCAGCAGCAGCCATACAAATTTCTTTTGCATATGCTAATCTTATCCTCTCCTGTATACTCTGCCAGGGGCTTGAACCCTGAAGGTTTTTTATGTACTTTTACTGGATGAGCCCAAGTTTTGGCTCACAATTCACGCAAGTCAGGAGTATATCGCAGTCTTCAGCCGAGGAACACCCCTCAGGAAGGCACTAAGGCACCCCTGCGTATTTTGCAAGAAAAAACGCTTATGTATTTTATCCCTTCGGGCCAAGAATACGTGACTCATTCACTATATCGACATAAATCGATAAAATCCTTCATATGGAATAAATACTCTCTCTTTAGCAAAACTTTAGGATTTCTTTAGGTTACTTTGATATTGGAGGCGCGTTTTCGCATGTTAATATGGGTATTAGATCAGTATGGCAGAGGGACGCAGGCAGACACATACCAGATCTATAATCCGCTGTGTGGGATGCCATCAGCGTATTTCTTTTATATAAGGTAATCGGTACCCATTGACAGGTGTTTTTCAACCCTCAGGCGTTTTTCAACCCTGAGTGTTGAAAATGCGCGAAGAGGTGGGCGGGGGCTCATCAATGCCTCGTTATATAGAAAACGAAGAATTAGGTGTTTCATATTTCATTTCATTGATTGGTGTACAGGAACTTATATTTGCAACGATTTTATCACTTGGGGGGTTATCGTGTTGAAAAAATGGTTTACTTTTCTTTTTACAATTTCGTTCCTTATGACTCTGTTTACATTACCCGCCTTCGCATCCATACGGAGCTACGGTGATGAAAACAATAATTTCCATAGGGATCATTTCTACATCAGTAAGGATGAGAACGGGCATGGCAGCGATAGCGATACATCCGGCGGAATCGGCGGCATCGACAGCAACGGGTTTTATAACGGATGGGTAGACCCGCAGGATGAGTCTGAAGACTTTAAAGTATGGTACAAGCTGGATTTTTCCGCCGAGGATATGCAGAGGATCAACAAAGGGGACATCAGCGCGAAGGTGAGCATGTGGGTGGCAGATACCCGATCCGGGCTGAACGACTATGCAATCTTTGAGTGGTTTGCCATGGTAAACGGCGACTGGAAATCTCTGGACAAAACCTCCAAAGCACTGGAAGACTCGGCTACCTGGACATATACAAGAAGTATCCCGGTGAACAGCACCGCGCTGGAGCTGGACTTTTCCTCCGACGAAGACGGGAGCAATGATGTTGAGTTCAACAAAATAAAGGTTTATTTCTACGACTCCACGGCGCCTACCGTGAAAAGCATTCAATCCAATGATTCAGGAACGAAGATCATTGGAAATTCAACCAGTTTTACAGTTACCTTTGATGAAGCGGTCAATGTGACAGGCACTCCCAAAATTAAGATGAATACGGGAGGATACGCATTTTATACCTCAGGGTCGGGTACCGACACCCTTACGTTCAAATATACGGTGACGCAGGGAGAGGAAACGGAACAGCTGAACATCCATACAAGCCCGATGGCCATCGAGCTAAATGAAGGAACGATCGCGGACAGGGGACCCAACAACGCCAGTCTGACCCTCATGAACAAAACAAACAATCTGGTGACCAAAAACATTCGGATAGACGGCAAGAAACCCGAAATCAAATCCATTTCCCCTTTAGCGAAAGATGCATCCGGGACGGCTTCGGTAAACCTGAACAGCGGTGACACGGTAACACTGACGGTTTCCCTTACCGAGTCCGTGAATGTAAGCGGTACGCCCGCTGATATAAGACTGACACTAAATAATGGGAAATATGCCGTATGTCAGGCAACGGGAAACGGAATCAATACGCTAAGCTTCAAATATACCGTCAGTGCCGGCGACACAGATGTGAACGTTTTGGACATTGTTGGATTAACAGGGGGAACCATCAAGGATTTGGCCGGAAATGAACTGGTACGAACCACTAAAAGTATTGCCGCATCGGGTATCCGCGTTGACAATACACCCCCGAAGGCAAGCTTCAATGCAACCCAAAATACGCAATACAAAAGCTCCCAAAGCACAAAGGTGACACTGTCTGATACCACGGCGACCACAACAGGCTCTGGATTAACCGGCCTTACCTATAAATATACCTGGTCCACCGACAGCAATATTGCCAATGTGAATTGGAGTACGGTAACAAACAGCAACCCTGGCACTGGAACCCTTACAGTGACACAATCGTCCGTTACCGGGAAATACTATCTGCATATCCGGGCTGTAGATATTGCCGGGAATGTGGGATATTCAACATCAGGGGTGTTTTATCTGGATAACCAGGGCCCGGTCATTACATTAAGCCCGACGGGAGCATCTTCTCCGGCTGCAGATTATACTGTAAAGGTGACTGTGCAGGATGCTCTGTCCAATCTTCTGGCATCGTCGCTGCGTTATCAATGGTACCAGAGCGGGATAGATGCTAACAAGTGGAAAACATTGACCCTGACAAGTGGAACAGCAAACATTTCCGCCATCGGCAGTGGGGCAGATGTTCATGGGAACTGGAAGCTTGTCGTGGAAGCCTCGGACACACTGAATAACAAAAGCGTGAAGCAAAGCGGAAATTTTTTCATTGATAAAAAACCGCCGGTTATTACGATCAGTCCGGCCGCCACTGTAAGCGACGATTACCACAAAGGCTATTCCATTACCGTCACCGCAGCCGACCCAAACGATGGATATGCTGCCGGAACTATTATGGGCAGATGGTATCAATGGACAAGCAACTCAATAATACCGGCAGCAGGGGATGTGAACTGGAAAACAACCAGCGGCACTATCTCAGAAAGCACATACCATGGAGCTAAATACCTGCACGTTAAGGCGCAGGACAACTCCGGGAACATCGCGATTACAACCCAACTCTTCCAGTTCGACAACGCCCCGCCTGTTATCGTTTTCAACACTGATGGTTCTGAAACGGTTCAGGGCAGCACTACAGCCAGCATATCTGTTCGGGATGATCATTCAGGCCTCCAATCCTGGGATTACCAGTGGACGAAGAGCGGTGCATATGATGATACGAAATGGATACCAACCACATCGTTTACCTTTCCTTTAAAAGATGTGAACGGGGATTGGTTTTTATCGATCAGGGCCTGTGATAATGTCGGCAACGTCAGTTATGCCACCAGCAAGCGTTTTCGCATAGATAACATGCCACCGGACGGTGGAATCGACGTTCTTGATGAAATAACAAACACCAATAAAGTGGATATCGAACTGTGGGCCACAGACACCAATTACCCTGATCAGATTGAATACCGGCTTTCTATTGGCGAAGAGGCTGCCTGGAGTGAATGGAAAACCTTTATTCCTGCTCTAAGCGAGAACCTGCCAGATATGGAGGGGCTTCACCGGATCAGGGTACAATACCGTGACCGGTTCGGCAACGTAAGCAGCATTAATGAGGACACGGTGATTCTTGACAAAACGCCGCCTTCTGCTGAAATTGCTTATTCAACGGATGATTGGACTTCCGGGGATGTCACAGCAGTTCTTTGTGAGGTTACAGACACCTACAGGCAGGGGGACGACCATGTGAATATGGATCCGAGGAAGATAAGCTTTGTCGGGGATCCGTCATCTATTATTTATAACGAGGTGAATCATACCTGGCGGTTTACCTTCACACAGAACGGCAGCCGGGAATTCACCCTCAGGGACATCGCTGGAAATGAGAGTACCTACCAGGCAAAGGTGGAATGGATAGATAAAACGAAACCGGATATCGTTCTTTCAATGAACAGTAACAGTAATCCAGCCCGCAATGCGGTTGTTACGTTAAATGCATCCGATATTGTGGAATTAGACGGAAGAAACCTGAAAACAGAACTCCCGGAGCTGATATATTACCAATGGACTCAAACCCCTGAAGATCCGGCGGAAGACGACGAGGAATGGCTTGAGGCAACCAACAATACTTCAGTGGAGTTAAGCGGGGTGGATGGAGACTGGTTCCTGCATGTGAAGGCGGCAGACAGAGTAGGGAACACAACCATTCTGGGAAGTGGCAGGTTCTTAATGGACAATACTCCGCCCGAAGCAAACGTTACCTTTGATAACACAAAACCGACAGCAAACGCAGTAACCGCCTATATATCGTTTAATGAACCCACCACCGTTACCAATCCTGCCAATGGGAATACCTATTACACATTTTCTGAAAATGGAGAGTTTACCTTTGAATATAGGGATACGGCCGGTAATGAAGGGACTGAAACCATCGAGGTGAGCTGGATTGATAAGAGCCTTCCGGGTGCTGAGATTCACTACTCAACAACTGACTGGACCAATCAGAATGTTACGGTCACTGTCTCGGTCTATGATGACAACAATACCGGGCTTGTTCAATTCAATTTCCCTGAAGGTATGGATTATAGTTTCATATCAAATGAGGTAACCGAAGCCCTTAGTGTGATCGAAACGGTCTATGAAATCCGTCAGAACGGCTTATTCAGCTTTATCGTGAAGGATTTTCAGAGAAATTTATCCAATGAAGTAAATGTTATAATTAACAATATCGACAGTATAAAGCCAGAGGGCAGTCTGGTTTACAGCGAAACGAAACCAACACGGAACGATGTTGAAGTGTCGGTGATAGCCTCTGACAATACCAATCAGAAGGTTGATATTGTTCCACCAGCTGAAGCACGGGTCCAAAATGTGGGAGGAAATGATCGATATGTATTCAGTGAAAACGGAAGCTATGATTTTCTCTTAAGAGACGTTGCCGGTAATGAAACCGTTCTGACAGCGGAAATTATGAATATTGACAGGGAGCCGCCTACAGGAATTTTAACTTATTCAACCGAGACATGGACAAAAGAGCAGGTTACCGTTGAATTAACCTGTGATGACACGATCACGATCCTCAACAACAACGGATCCGGTTCGTTCACCTTTTATAACAATGGCAGCTTTGTCTTCAGAATTATGGATGCTGCCGGAAACATCAGTGAGGTTCCTGCACAAGTAACCTGGATAGACAAAGAACCACCCGCCGCTGTGGTGAGTTACAGCACAATGAACAGAACAAACCTGGATGTTTTGGTTATCATCGATACATCCGACAACAGCGGACAGACTGTTCAAATCAATGTTCCTGAAGGGTTTGAACCCGTTGTCGTAGAAGAAAAGGGACAGTACCTGATCTCCGGGAACGGAACCTATCAGGTTACTCTTGTCGATATTGCAGGGAACGAAAGGAAATTGACGATAACGGTTAATAACATCGACAAAACCCTGCCAACCGCGGCAGTCGAGTATTCCACCACATCCCTGACCAATGAAAACGTGGAAATAAGGCTGACACTGTCCGAAGAAGCCACCGTTGCCTGTCCGGAAGGAATACTTGCCGTGGAAAAGGACGGTAATATGGTCTACATAGCCCATGAAAATGGTGAATACACCTTTAAGCTGACCGACCTGGCACAGAATGTGAACACGATAACGGCCGAGATCGGGAATATCGATAAAAAGCCTCCTGCAGGTTTCGTAACCTACAGCACCCTTGAACCGACAAGGGGGCCTGTAATTGTAAGAGTATTTGCTGATGAAGATTTTGTAGTATCAAACAATTTAAATTCAGTTGAGCGGATCTTCAGCGAGAACGGCTCATTCACGTTCACCCTTGTGGATGCAGCGGGGAATATCGGCACGGTGGACGCCAGTGTCTCCAATATTGACAATGAGCCACCGCAAGTGGGCATTGTTTACAGCACAACAGAAACAACAAACAAAAATGTGACCGCCATGGTTGAATCGGATGAAGAGATAATGATCCTGAACAACAATGGCAGTAAATTCTTCGAATTTAATGATAACGGAGCCTTCAGGTTTGTTGTCTCGGATCTTCTGGGAAACAGTACCAGTATTTATGCAGAGGTTAAAAATATAGACAAGCAGGCACCTGTCATCACTTTAGCGGGTGGGAACCGGGTAATGCTTGAAACGGATAAACTGCTGGAGGGCCAGATCCCCGCGAGAATACTTGAAAAACTGCAGGATTATACAGCCTTCGATGAGAAGGATGGAGACCTTACGGCGTCAGTACAGATTGATACCAGTTCGCTGGATATAACGAAAACCGGATTAAATGAAGTGAAATACAGCGTTACGGACAAAGCTGGAAATACAGTAGAAGTGATCAGAAGTGTTATGATGATTGACAAAAACGCTTATAGAGCTTATGTGAATGGCCTGGATCCCCTGTATGAACCGATGGTGTTTGATAAGTCCACCCTTGAGTTTGTTGTGACGAACCCACAGGGCGCTCTGGAGGTTAAGTGGAAGAGCGGATTTTGGAGCGAGGGTTCGATGAAGTCCATGGCAAACCTTCTGGAGAAGGTTGATGGGCGCTATGTGTTCAACGCTCCCAATGCCGGATTCTACACCTTCTATATTCAGGATCAGGAGAGGAATACCAGCTATCTACAGGTCTTTGTCCAATCTGTTGGACCAACGGAGGTGAAATAAGATAATGAAACGTAAAGTATTCGGAGCAGTTTTAAGCATAATTTTGGCATCGCTTGTTTTTCTAAATGGTATAAACCTGCCGGTTTATGCACAGGAACCACCTGATATGGTTCACAGTATCAGTAATGGGTTTGTCAGGTTTTCGGTTCTTGCACAAAACGGCCGATTCAGCATTAAAACCTCTGCGGGGGCCGCGAATCGTGATGATAGTAACCAGAAGCTTTTGTATGAAGACAAAAAACCGGAAACCTCCTTTACCTCGTTTTGGATCGATGGAAAAGAGTACATCTATGGAAATTCATACGGTTTTATGGGGCTGGACGGAACCTTTACCGCACCGGCGACCGTTGGGAAAACAAACACCTCCGTGTGGAAAATTGGTGCTGTTGAGGTTACGCAAAGCTTGGTACTGCTGGAGGATAAAGATAATCCCAATGTGGGGAACGTCAGGATTACATACCAGGTTAAAAACTTAAGTGAAAAAGGTGATGTCAAGGTTGGAACAAGAATCCTTCTGGATACCATGCTTGGCTCCAATGACGGCGCCCCCATATTTATCCCTGGTACTCAACAGCCTGTTGAGACGGAGATCGAGCTGAAAGATGATAATATACCCCAATACTGGCGAGGAGCAGATAATTCTTTCGCACCGAAGGTAGTGTCCTATGGCTTTACCGAAGGATGGGGGAACCTTAGCCCGGACAAAATGGTCATTGGCCACTGGAGTGGCTTGTCCCAAAGTAAGTGGCAGTATACTCCCGACGACAGTCTGGCATTTTCGGGGACGGACAACCCCTATGGTACTGCAGACAGTGCCGTTGCGCTGTATTGGAACCCTGTTTCCATCGGCGCAGGGCAAACCCAGGTTTTTGAAACCTACTACGGCATCGGGAATTTCAGTAACATCAACGACAGAGCAAAATACGGCCTGACAGTGAATGCGCCTGAAAAACTGGTCATCAACGATAACAAGACAGGCTATTTGGAAGATACCTTTACGATTACGGCTGAGTTGGACAACAGCCTGGCCGGCGCAAGCAACCTGACCAATGTGACGGCTTCACTGATTTTAGGCGACGGGCTGGTTCTAGTTCCCGACGAGGCTCAGGTTCCGTATGCCACACAGCAGGTTATTTATAAAAACACGGTACAGACCTTTACCTGGAAGGTGAAGGCCGAAAAGAGCGAGGCTTACACCACACGCCGGTACCGTGTAGACATCAACTGTGATAACCACACCGATCCCTTTTCCAAAGACGGTTACATCCTGCTGCCGGGCATTCTGGGGGAACCTCCGCAAACACAATTCCTGGGTGTTAGCCCATCCAAGCTCTATATGGATGGTGCAAAAAGCTTTACCATCAAAGGCAAGGGTTTTGATATCTATATGAACAAAGCTCTTTGGAGAATGGAACTTGTGGACAGCAAAGGGAATATCGCGCTGCAAATCCCCAGAGCTGCCATTAATGTCGGACTCGAAGCCATCACCGTTAATTTTGATGCGAACCTGCCTCGTGGCTCTTATTCCATCAGGCTGAAGCACGATGAACCAAGCGTGGCGGATGAAACCCTGAAGACCAAACTGGAGATGACAGCGGATAAGAAATTCATGTCCAAGACCTATGGCGTCCTGTTTGTTCGCAAGACCGAAACCGATGGGGACTACACGTATACCCTTGAGATTGCGCAGGACGAAAAAGAGCTGACCCAAATCGAAGAAAGTCTTTTTTCCAATGAAGAAATCATCCTGGACATAAAGGGTGTCATTCGAGAAACCGAAGAGCAGGGCAGCAAGGTATACCGGGTGTTTGAAAAAGCCCTGCTTAATTCGGTACTGCAGTATGAAGGAGAGCCGCTGGTTATCCAGAAGGTTGACGATAACCAGGATGTGGATGGAGAGGATACGATACAGATCTCCGGGGACGGAACGCTTACGATGGAAAATGGATTTTCATTCTGGTTCTGTGAGTTTGAAAGCTCCATCGCGGATGGTGAGAATTACATGACGGAGCTGGCGGACGAGGATGATGGTGAATGCAATATCGAGCTTGAGTTTACCGGAATTGGCAAGGTCGCCAAATGGATCGCCGGGTTTGCTATACAAATTGAGAACGCAGTTCTTTTGAAGAGGGGCATTTCCCTTGGGGGAGGCATCAATATCACTCTGCCCAATATGAATAAGGAACACGAAGTGGATGACGACGAAGATGAATTTCCGGGCATCAGCGCAGAGATATCCAATGTATTGTATGGTATGAAGGGTGAAAGCAACGATTTCGGGTTTATAGGCATCGATTTTACAACGTCGCTGAAAGCACCGGAGGACATGATCCCCATTACCTGGATTCAAAAAGGGTTTGAAATGACGCTTACCATCAATACCATAGACGATCTGTTCTCCTTTGAAGGGGAGGCGGATATTAAGATCTGCGAAGCCAATGTGAACCTGACCTTCATCAAGAACCAGGCTTCAGGATGGTGGCTGCCCGATGATTTCGTTATTGCGGCCGGCTTTGACCCCGGTTTTCCTCTGGGCCCCACCGGAATTTTTCTGAACAAGGTTGGAGGCGGTGTTGAGGATTTGTTTGGCACCATTACCGGAGACGGAAGCCTGCCGCCGCTTCAGGTGATTCTAATCGCCGGTCTCAACTTCGCTGAGGTTATAGAAGTGGAAGCTAAGCTGAGCATCAGTAAAAATGGGTTTGTTTTTGAAGGTGAATGAGAAATTGCGAAGATGAAGGCCCTGAAAGAGGTCAGGGTTGCTTTAACCTGGGCAAAGCCCAGAAGCTTCGAACTGGAAGCCAAGCTGTCGCTGTTGAAAATCATTGAAGGTGGCATCAGTATTTCCGTCAGTGCTGACAGTTGGGAGGGAGTCGTATTCGCAGATCTGATCATTCCGCACGGGGTGCCTGTTGTTGGCGGCAAGAAGCTTTTCGGCACCAGCTTGGGTGCAAGCAATAAGAAAATATGGGGTCCGGTGCCTGTGATGAACATCCCGGTTATGGTGACCTATTACTGGGGCAAGAATTTTGAATTCAAGGTACCGAGGCCATGGGGATCCGCCGGTGAAGGCTTTGCATTGACAGGTGAACCAGGCCTATACACCACAACTGTCTGTGATGATGAAGGGGATGGTGTGACGATGGTGGTGGGAGGAAATATCCGCCTGGTGGGCTCCTCACAAAAATCGGAAACCGTATATGCATCCACAGGGAGTACGCCATTGCCAGCCCTGCCCGTGAACCGAATCGTCGCTGCACTGGACAAGCAGGAACACATCATGGATATTATGGATCAACAGATGGCGCTGATGGCCTTCAAGTTTTCCGGTGATACTCCGTCCCTTCAGGTTTTCCGTCCCGACGGAAGCCAGTACCCTCTGATTGATGCGGATCAGTATCCGGAGGATCCAAACGCAAATATGCTGGTACAGGTGATCGAGCCCGAATACAGCAATACCGGAGAAAGAGAACAATATATCTACATTACGATTGTGAACCCGGAAAACGGGCAATGGAAGGTTGTATCCGACCAGCCTGTACAGTCGGCCTTGATGGATGTGGATCCGGTTCCGGTTTTCAACAGTGTCACAGCTGAAGAAACAGCTGATAACCAGTTCCTCGTGAAATGGGATGCAGACCATGCAGATGGCACTGTGGTAAACCTTTATCTGGCGAAGGATAAAACCTCCTCAGGGGTTGTATTGGCAAATGGGCTCAACAGTTCGTTGGGCGAATATACCGTATCGGTTCCAAAAGGAACAGAAGAGGGTGATTATTACATCCGAGCCGTCCTTGACAAGGGAGATGCGGGTTATGACACCCGATATACTGAATCAGCTGTTTCGGTAACCGATCCATACAAGCCTGCGGCAGTAACCGGCGTTACGCTGCAGCCATGCGGTGACGGCTTGCTAAAGGCCAGGTGGGAAAAGGTTGCAGAAGACAATATCAGCAGCTATATCGTAACTGTTCTGGACGGGAACGGTGAAGTTGTTCAAAGCGTCGGTCATGTTATCGCAGATGCAGAGGATGACAGCCTGATTCTCGGGGGACAGTACACCATGCAGGGAACAGAGCAGATTGGTGGGCTGGTTCCCGGAACTGAATACCGCGTGGGGATTGTCGCAAGCAGGGAAATTGGTGATGATGAAAGCTTTACCACACACTACAGTGACATGGTCTATTCCAACACGGTACTGCTTCCGGAACCTAAACCGGCTTCCATCAATATTCAATATGATTCAAGCTTCATCGACGGGTTTAACGATGAAGGCGAGAAAACGAAAATATCCAACCGTGGTGCTGTTACCTTGTCCTTCGGTGCGGATCAAAGTGACATTTCAACGGATGTGTTCGTCAACGGCTCATTCTGTCAGAGGGTGGAAGGCAAGGAATTTGATGTTGTCCTTGAAACTGAAGACGGGAACTATAATGTGCGGTTTATTACGATAAACGGAAATAAAGATACCACATCCCAAACCGTGCTGTTTACCGTTGATAAGACAGCACCCATGCTAATGATAGATAGTCCGGTTCAAGGACAGATGAGTGAAAACGGCAGTATCCTGGTAAGGGGAATAACAGAAAAGGGTACTGTCATATCGATAAACGGAGCCGGTCTGGTACCGGATCAAAACGGTGTTTTTGAACAAACCATTTCCATCGGAGATGCATTGAAAGCGGAAATAGAGGTTGAGGTCAGCGACAGGGCAGGTAATGTAACGCAATACAACACCGAAGTTTTGAACGATACCATTAAAAACATTGACAGGATATCCATCCGCCCAGTAGAAAGGGAATTGATTCTGGGAAGTTTACAGGCAGATATGGTAATCCCTATGATGTATGGTTCAGATGTTGAAAAGGAAATGGTTGTGGGAGATTCACAAGCCTTTAGTGCAGTGATGATCGATGACGAAGGCCGTGAAATCGTTCTGGATACCGATGTCAGATGGTCGCTTCTGATGGGTGCATCGCTGGCAGAAGTGTCGGAGGACGGCATACTGCGTACCTTCAGCCACGGTGATATTGTTTTGAAGGCAGCATACTTTATTTCTGAGGATTATGCTTTTGAGGACGCTATTGCGATAACGGTTCTGCCGGATCCGAGCTTGTTGCCCGTAGATGAAGAGGATCCTTATGCGGGTGGAGAGGACCCTGGCACGGGAGAAGAAGAGCCCGGCACGGGAGTGGAAGAGCCTGACATAGGAGAAGAAGAGCCTGGCACAGGCGGTGAAGAGCCTGGAACGGGTGAAGAAGATCCTGGAACGGGTGAAGAAGATCCTGGAACGGGTGAAGAAGAGCCCGGCACGGGTGGAGAAGATCCTGGCACAGGTGGTGAAGAGCCTGGAACGAGTGAAGAAGATCCCGGCACGGGCGGAGAAGATCCTGGCACGGGTGGAGAAGATCCTGGCACAGGTGGAGAAGCCCCCGGCACGGGTGGACAAGATCCCGGAACGGAAGAAGAAGAGCCTGGCACAGGTGGAGAAGCCCCCGGCACGGGTGGACAAGATCCCGGAACGGAAGAAGAAGAGCCTGGCACGAGTGGAGAAGCCCCAGGCACGGGAGATGAAGATTCTGATGACAGCAGCAAGAGTGGGAGCAACGGTGGAAGCAACAGCGGCGACAGTAGTGAAATCGACAGGCAGTTGGAAGAGATCCTGAACAACATTATCCAAAACGAACAGAATGTCACACCAATGCAAATCGTTACTCTTTATCCGAATCAAAGCCAGACGATAACGCTGCAAAACAGCGGACGGCTGGATATTCCATCCGGAATCATCGGTCAGCAGGACAAGCTGTTTATTGGCATTGTAAAAGATACCTCTGTGTATCTGGGTGACAGTGATCTGAATACAAGGCTTTTAAGCCCTATTTATGAAATCCGGCTGGCAATGTCAGAACACACCTTAGGCGAGCCTGTTCAGTTGACATTCTCCCTACGCGGAGTGGATATACAAGGTGCTGCAAGCCTGGGAGTGTATTACTACAACGAAGCTTTTGGAAAATGGCAATACATCGGAGGCGTGCTGAATCCGGAAACGGAAGAATTCACAGTTTCTCTGAACCACTTCAGCAAATACGCCCTTCTGGCAAACCACGAAATGCAACGGTTCGATGATGTTGACGGAAGGTGGTCGGAGAACTATATCAAAGCTTTGCATTCTTTGGGAATTGTTAACGGCATACCGTACGGAGCAGGGTACAGGTTCGATCCTGAACGGGAAATTTCCCGAATTGAATTTACAAAAATGGTAGTTGAAGCCCTACTGCAAACGAACCAAATTGAAGACATCCAGCAAGATATGCCGCTGCCTTTCACCGACAGCAGTCAAATTCCTGAGTGGGGAAGAAAATATGCTTCGCTGGCCTGTTCAAACAATATCATTTCCGGCAGGGGAACAAAAGGCGGGCCTGCATTTGATGCATATGCCCCAATTACCAAAGCGGAAGCGGCCGTCATATTGGGCAGAACCCTAGACGATCCGGAAAAAACAGCAGAATCGAATTTCATTGATAAGAATCGCTTCCCGTCCTGGGCGAGAGATTCTATCGAACTGCTATGGCGCAAAGGGATAGTTCAGGGAGATTCAAATCATTTATTTGTACCTGATAAAAACCTGACCAGAGAAGAAGCTGCTTCAATGATTATGAAATGGATTAACAGTAGTTATTAACTTTCCCTATAACAGACACTCTCAACTGAAAGGCCTCCGTTTATCGTGTAGCGGAGGTCTTTCAATTATAATAAAAATGGCATTCACCCCAACACAAGAGTGCAGTATAATGAAAATTAGAACCTGCAGGAAACAAGAAATGAAAGAATGGCTGGAAACGGAACGCTTTTTTATCAAAATCGATGGTAAGAAGGCCCGAGCAAAGAATAATATACTAATAGAACTGGTAAGTATTAAATAGCCAATATGTAAAAACCGATAGAATTAATTCGAAGAGAACTCTTTTTGGAGGAATGTGATGGAAGTTATGTTTTATCCATTTGGGGAGATAGAGAATGATCTGCTTGATTTCGCAGTAATATCAAGTTCTTATCAGGGGAAATGGCTTTATGTGAGGAACAGGGAACGTGATACCTGGGAAATCCCCGGAGGACACCGGGAGCCGGGAGAAGAGATCTCAGTTACCGCTCTGCGGGAATTATATGAAGAAACGGGTGCGGTTTGCGATACCGTTGAACCGGTTTGTCATTACTCGGTAACGATAGGAGACAGCATCAGATTTGGCGCCTTGTTTCTTGCTGATATAGAGCAATTGGACCCACTGCCTGAAAGTGAAATCGGTGAAGTAATGCTGTCAATGGAATTGCCGGATAAGCTGACTTATCCTGAAATACAGCCACTTTTACATCAGAAATCTTTGCAGTTCTTATACCAGAAGACTGAGGGGATGCAATGCAAAGAATAAAAATAAGGGTATGCAAAACACATACCCTTTCACCAGCTCAACCGAAGAGATAATAAAGGACTACCTGCCCATCCTTCGCGATTTTGGCGGGGCAAGGAGTTCTGAGTAAATCAAGCCCTTCAGCAAATCCTCTCTGTTCAATTGGATTTGCAGGCTTTCTCTGCCGATTTCAGAGCTTTCAATCGTTGATTCAATTATCGGACTCACAGAGAGTTCCCCCGTGCCGGGGTCTTCAATGGTTTCTGCAACAGGCTTCTGATTTGCTTTAGGCCTGGCTGCAGGAGGTTTATTTGTTGCCCTGGGCATTGGGGCAGTGGGGGTTTGTTTTGCTTTCCAGGGCGGGGGCTGATAATATGGGTAACTTGCCATGATAACCACCTGTCCTTATCTGCCTGAATTATTTCTTGTCACCGGGGGTTGTCGTATCCGGCTTCCCCATGCCGGAAATGGCATTTCGCATTTGGGTATCGGAAATGACATTTTGCATATTGTAGTAATCCAGAACTCCCAGTTTACCTTCCCTTAGTGCAGTAGCCATGGCCTTGGGCACTTCCGCCTCGGACTCGACAACCTTTGCCCGCATTTCCTGCACCGACGCCTTCATTTCCTGCTCGCGGGCAACAGCCATGGCTCTTCTTTCTTCCGCTTTGGCCTGGGCGATCCGCTTGTCGGCTTCGGCCTGGTCGGTCTGAAGCTGAGCGCCGATATTTCTGCCCACGTCGATGTCGGCAATATCAATGGAGAGAATTTCGAACGCTGTTCCGGCGTCCAGCCCCTTGTCCAGAACTGTTCGGGAGATCTTGTCCGGGTTCTCAAGAACATCCTTGTGCGATTCGGCAGAGCCAACGGTTGTGACAACACCCTCACCCACGCGAGCGATGATGGTCTGCTCACCGGCGCCACCAACAAGACGATCAATATTCGCCCTTACCGTAACCCTGGCTTTAGCCTTCAATTCAATGCCATCCTTGGCTATAGAAGCAATAATCGGTGTTTCAATGACCTTCGGGTTAACGCTCATCTGAACCGCTTCCAGAACATCACGGCCTGCAAGGTCAATGGCTGCGGCCCGCTCAAATTCCAGCGGGATGTTTGCACGCTGCGCGGCGATCAATGCGTTTACCACTTTATCCACGTTTCCTCCGGCCAGGTAATGGGCTTCGAGCTTGTTGATGGATACCTCGAGGCCGGCCTTAATGGCCTTGATCATCGGGTTGACAACCCTTGATGGAACAACTCGGCGCAGTTTCATACCCAGAAGATTAAAAAGGCCTACCTTAACGCCAGCGGCTGCGGCAGATATCCACAAACCTACTGGAATAAAGCTGAAAAACAGCGAAAGAAAAATAATTATCAGAACAATAACTCCAAAGACTGTAAAAAATCCTCCTGGCATAATCAAAACTCCCTTCATGTTTCTACAAACAAAAACACTTCATTTTGCGTTAATACTAACCTTCCAATGCCATACGGCAGTTATACAACTTTTTCAACTACCTTCACCATGATACGGGGCCCGGAAACCTCGACAATTTTCACTATGGATCCCTTCGGAATAAACTCGCCATCACTGACAACATCCAGCTTCAAACCGTCAAATGTTGCAGTTCCCGACGGACGCAGGACGGTGGTTGTAATGCCTTCTCTTCCAACATAACTTTCCAGATTTTTTGTGCTGATAAAACCAGCTTCCTTGTTCAGTGATTCATTTAAAATTAAGGTTTTTGAAAGCCGTCCCTTCCTGGCTGAACGCAGTACGACGGATAAAACCACCGCCACGATCGCCAGCAGCGCGATAAACAGAATAACCGCCTCAAGCGGTGTTTTTGCGGTGATCAGGATGCCCACCACCAGAAGGACAAGCCCAATACCACCGATCACTCCAAAATTGGGCATAAACATTTCAATGACCAGACAAATAAGCCCCACCACGAAAATAATAATCTGATATACCTGGATGTCGCTTAGAAAACCAGCAGTCTCCAAAACATCACCCCCCATTGCATTGCCGAATATTGAATATTATGGTTCCACATTCTGTTTAACAGCACTCGATAGTATTACGTATCCGTTATTAATCAAGATTGCAACTTCCTATAAATCAATCATATCACAAATCAATCAATCATATCACTCATTTTCGAAAATGGATCGATCTGGAGCGATTTCAACCAAAGTGAAAAGATTTGCTGTTTTTCCGATGCGATTCATGGTAAACTTAAAAATGCTCATAAGTGATACAGGGAGTTGCACGCATGAATAAATATCTGTCCGCCTTTACCGGGGCGCTGATAGCGGTAATGATTCTTTTCAATGGTGTTCTGGCCAACGCCTTCGGCAATTATATTTCCACTGTGCTCATTCATATTGTTGGGCTGGTCACTATTTCTCTTGTGCTGGTTATCTCGCGCGGCAGAACAAAAATTCAAAACCCGGCCGGGAAGATACCGTTTTACCTTTACTCTGCCGGTGTGATCGGTGTTTTAACCGTAGTTTTTACCAATATCGGGTTTTCAGCCCTAGGGGTTTCAGCCACCATAGCTCTTGGTCTGTTGGGGCAGACCCTTGTATCGATCATCGTGGATCACTTTGGCCTGTTTGGGATGAAGGTGATCCGCTTTGAAAAGAAAAAAATCATCGGGCTTGCAGCCATTCTCCTCGGTGTGGTCACGATGCTTGTTTTTTAGCGAAAGGAATAAACCATGATTGCTGCTGTTATAGCAACCACTCTAACAGGCTTTACCATTGTAATAAACAGAATCATCAATTCAAGGCTTGCCCAAAGGATTGGAATATTTCAAAGTACCCTATATAATTATATAACGGGTTTATTCGTTTCCGTTCTGTTTGCGGTTTTCAGCAGGGAAACCATAGCGTTAAATGGGCTTGAGTTTGGCAATGTGCCTTTCTGGGCTTATCTTGGAGGTTTTATAGGTGTTATTACCATTGTTCTTTCCAGTTACCTCACTCCCAGAATATCGGCACTGTACCTGACGCTTCTGCTTTTCATCGGCCAGCTTTTTACCGGAATCATCATTGATTATTTCAATAGTGGTGAATTTTCCTGGCCAAAGCTCATCGGAGGGATTTTTGTTCTTACAGGGCTTTCCTATAATTTATTTGTGGATTATAGAAAGGAACAGGAGACAGCCAAAGTTCAATGAGTGCTTGCGCGAATTGTGCGCCAAAATGCGGGCGCTGAAAGTGCCTTCTACACGCAAAAACATCTATGTTTTTGTGTGTGACTTACGCATTTTGTGTGCAACTAGTTCATAATTATCTCTGATAATTATGAACGGTCCGCGAGCATTTTATCATCTGCCCTTCAGTGAGGGATTGCACCCGCAACTGAAGGGCAGATTTATAACATCCCGGGCATGAAGCAATTGCTTCTGTTGCTATGACGACTGGGAATCATGAAAAATTAACCTAATTCTAATCAATTTCCAACAGACTACTGATAGAATCCAATCGTAGTCTCAGTGAATATAGCTAAATAGAACAATATACCGCATATGGGGGAATACAGAAACCCCGAAGGTTTGGAAGTGCAGGAGGAAGCGCCGTTGAGAATCATCATCAAGTATATCTTGAAAAATTTATGGGAGAAAAAACTCCGGACTCTGCTGATCCTGTTTTCCGTAATGACTGCCTGCGGCCTGTTTTTTTCATCAAGTGCTATTGGAGACACCTTTGCACAGTTGTATATCAACAGAATTAATATGTACTATGGGCAGACAGATATCATCATCCAACCCGATGACCGTTCTCCATCCCCATGGTTAAAGCTGGAGCCTATCAAAAACATGGAGAATATTCGGCTGGCTGCCGGCCGTTTTGAGAGCAGTGCCACTTATCGCAGCGGAACTTATGAGAAGACCAATCTGATACTATTGGGAACAGACTGGGAAGCCAGCCAGCAGATTAACCCTGTACAGGTGCTTTCGGAAAATGGTTTGGAGTCTTTCGCCGGTATGAAAATTGTCCTCCCCAGGGAGTTCTGTGAGAAATATGGTTATCGTGCCGGTGATTCCATCAACCTGACTATCAATGGCGGGCTTCGCAAACTGACTATCGTTGCTGTTGCAACAGGGGGCATCTTTACAGAAAATGGTTCAACAGCCTTTGGGATACTTCCGGCAGATACGCTGTCCGCACTCCATAATGCCCGAGGAGCTTTCAACAGCATCCAGGTCTGCCTGGAAGATGAGAGCATGGTTACACAGACAATCGCACAGCTTCAGGATATCTACAAGGGATATCAGGTGCAGCAGCCCTTCAACGGTGAAGATATCAAACGAGAAATGGAAAGTATCACCCTGCCCTTTATGCTGATGACCTTCATTGTGGCATTCATGAGTATGTTCATCATTTTTAGCTCCTTCAGGGTGATCACGATGGAAAGGCTTCCGGTGATTGGCACCTTCAGGAGCATCGGGGCAACACGAAAAACAACCGATAACATCATGCTGGTTGAGAGCCTTTTGTATGGAATCGTTGGCAGCGGGCTTGGGCTTGGTTTGGGGATAATCATCCTGAATATCATGTCCGAAACATTGAAAGATCCATGGATTAAAGACATGGAGACCAGGGCGGTTTATACTCCGTCTCAAATGGGTTTAAGCTTTGCCTTCGGGGTGCTTTTGTGCTTTGCGAGCTCGTAGATTCCCATTCTGAAGGTTTCCCGAATCCCGCTGAAGGATATCATATTAAATACCATGGATAAAGCCGTGAAGAAGAACGGAATCCGGTTTGTTCTGGGAATCCTTTTTATCGTCATCTCGGTTTATCTTCCGTCCCGATTGCCTAAAAGCATTGCAATGCCGGGAAATATTATCTGCATGCTGCTGTCGATCTGTTCGATTGTTTTGCTGGTGCCCTACGTAACGGCTCTGTTTGTTGCAATACTGGATAAGCTGTATGTGATTCTGTTGGGGAATGTAGGTGTGCTTGCGGCAAAGAACCTTCGTGAAAACCGAAGCATTCTAAACAATATTTCACTTCTGAGCATCGGTATTGCGTCACTGATGATGATCAACCTCATTAGCTACAGCGTCGGTGTGGAGGTGGTTGGGTTTTACAATAAGGCCCGTTATGACATCACCTATGCTTCAGATGCATGCAATGCCCATATGGAAAGGCTTCTTCAAAAGATTGACGGTGTGAGCGAGGTTTATGGCCTATATGAACTGTCCAGCGTGGAGGTCTTAGGTCAAAGCACTCGGATCTCAACCTTTATGGGTATCGAGTATCGAAAATTCTTCGAGTATTGGGACTTTCAAGTTCAGCAGGACAGCAAGGACAAATTATCCGAACTGGAACAAGGCCGGGCAGTATTTTTAACCCAGGTTCTGAAGGATCGTTATGAGCTGCAGGCAGGTGACCAGGTTACGTTCCGCATCAATAATCGGGATTGCGTGTACACCGTCGCAGGATTTTTCAACTCTCTGTACAATAATGGCAGCCTTGCGTTGATATCAGATAAATACTTCAGGCTCGATACCGGACAGCAAAACTACAGTGCTATTTATATCAAAACAGATGAGGCTGCCGAGGCAGTGGCAGAACGCATTGAAAAGGAAATGTCCCATTATTATCCCTGGCTCGAGACCATGGAGGAAATGAAGAAAAGCAACCAGGAGAGCAATGAGCAGATGTTTACCCTTCTAAAGGGTTTCTCTCTTCTGGCGATGCTGATCGGAATCATTGGGGTGGTGAACA
>JAAYJG010000331.1 GCA_012523055.1 Ruminiclostridium sp.
AGGCGGGAGATATGCTCGCCGCCTGATTAAGGTAATCGGTACCCGCCACCACACGTTTTTCAGCCCTTGGCTGAAAATACGTTAAGAGGTGGGGCGGGGGCCCATCGAGCCTCGTTATATGAATAAGCGAATATCCGGAAAGGCGGGAGATGGATGAGGTATTTAACCATAGCTCTTTCAAAGGGAAGATTAACGGAATTGACCATCGATTTGCTGGAAGGAGCGGGAATTGACTGCTCCGGTTTGAAGGAAAAAACCCGCAAGCTGATCCTTACCGATGAAGAAAAAAGGATTCGTTTCTTTCTTGCAAAGCCGGCGGATGTTCCGACCTATGTTGAATATGGTGCCGCAGACATCGGCATTGTCGGAAAAGATACCCTTCTGGAAGAAGGCCGAAACCTTTACGAAGTGTTGAACCTGGGTTTTGCGGCCTGTAAAATGTGCGTAGCGGGTCCAAAAGAGCTGGAAGGGAACATGGACAGCCTGATGATCACCAGGGTGGCTACCAAGTATCCTGAAATTGCGAAGGAATATTTCCGACATAAACGCAGGGAGTCGGTGGAAATCATTAAACTGAACGGATCGGTAGAACTGGCGCCTTTGGTGGGGCTGTCAGAGGTTATTGTGGATTTGGTGGAGACCGGAAAGACCTTGAAGGAAAACGGACTGGTGGTGTTGGATTCCATCGCGGATATCAGTGCGAGGATGATCGTGAACAGGGTCAGCATGAAAATGGAAAGCGAAAGAATCAATCACATCATTGAAAGCTTTCGCAGGCAGCTGGAGAGTAAAGCTTCAAGCTGAAAACAAGTATTAAAACAGATACAAATATAGACAAGGGAAGCAGGGATGACTATGAACTTATACGTATCATCAAAAGAGGATATAGAGCAACTACGAACCCGGCTGAAATCAAGAAACAGCGAGCAGCGCCAGGATGTGACCGACGCTGTGCAAAATATTCTGCAGCAAGTAAAGCTAGAAGGGGACCAGGCCGTTCTTCGCTTTACGCAGAGGTTTGACCGCGTGGAACTAAAAAGCCTGGAGGTGGGAAGAAACGAGCTTCAAAACGCATTGGATGCCCTGGAGCCCGAACTGCTGGCATCCATCCGGAAAGCCGGAGAGAATATCCGCTTGTTCCATGAAAAACAAAAGGAGAATTCCTGGTTCACTGCACAAGAGAATGGCATTCTGCTGGGGCAGAAGCTTACACCTCTGCAGCGGGTAGGCGTTTATGTTCCCGGCGGAACAGCACCACTCCCTTCCTCCGTTTTGATGAACGTGATCCCGGCAAAGGTTGCCGGGGTAAGTGAAATTATCCTGTGTACGCCTCCGGGAAAAAACGGACTGCCAAACCCTGTAACGCTCGCCTGTGCAGCCGTCGCCGGTGTGGACAGGGTATTTGCCATAGGGGGAGCACAGGCTGTGGCGGCCATGGCCTATGGCACACAAACGGTTCCCAGGGTGGATAAGATTACCGGGCCAGGTAACATTTATGTTGCCACAGCAAAGAAAATGGTCTTCGGACTTTGCGGCATTGATATGGTGGCAGGCCCCAGTGAAATCCTCGTTATTGCCGATGAAAAAGCCAGGCCGGATTATATTGCGGCAGATCTGCTGTCCCAGGCTGAGCATGATGTGGTGGCCTCTTCCGTACTGCTTTGCACATCAAAGGAATTGATTCAGCAGGTCATGGCAGAAATTGATAAGCAGGTAGAAAAGCTTCCACGGAAAAGCTTCGCGCTGGAATCCATTCAAAATTATGGTGCGGCTGTGTTCGTTGAATCTTTGAGCCAGGCAGTGGAAATCTCCAACCAGATCGCACCGGAGCACCTGGAGCTGTATGTTCAAAGCCCGTTGGAGCTGCTGGGCAGTGTGAAAAACGCTGGTGCCATTTTCCTGGGGGAATATGCGCCCGAACCACTTGGAGACTATATTGCCGGCCCGAATCATATTCTCCCGACCAATGGTACGGCAAGGTTTTCTTCACCCCTTGGGGTGAGTGACTTTGTGAAGAAGTCCAGCGTTATTTCCTATTCCAGGAGTGCACTGGAAAATGTTTGGAAGGATGCGGTGCGCTTCGCCGAGGCAGAAGGGCTGGATGCCCACGCCAATGCAATCCGCATACGGTTTGGGGAGGAAGAAGCATGAAATTCTGGAGTGATACCATTCGAAAAATAGCGCCCTATGTTCCGGGGGAACAGCCCTTGGATAAAAAATATATCAAGCTGAACACCAATGAGAACCCATACCCGCCTTCTCCATCGGTTTTGGAAGCGATAGCGGCAGAAACTTGTTCAGATATCAGGCTATACCCCGATCCCAATGCGTCTGCGCTGAAAGAAGCCATTGCCAACCATTACCAGGTAAAAGCAAATGAAGTTTTTGTCGGTAACGGCTCTGATGAAGTACTGGCCTTTAGTTTTCCAGCCTTCTTCAATCCGGGGGATACCATATCCTTTCCGGAAATAACCTATAGCTTTTATCCGGTGTACGCCGACTTGTTCCATGTAAGGGCTGTCACTGTTGCGATGAATGAAGATTTTACGTTTAATCCCGATAGTTTTCCGGAAGGAATGAAGGGAATTCTGCTGGCAAATCCCAATGCCCCCACTGGAATTGCCGTAGGCCTGGATGTGGTGGAAAGGCTGTTGAACCGTTTCCCGGATACATTGATCATCGTGGATGAAGCATATGTCGATTTTGGCGGTCAATCGGCGATTCCGCTCATAAACCGATATGAAAACCTGCTGGTGATTCACACCTTTTCAAAATCCCGTGCACTGGCCGGGTTAAGAATTGGTTATGCCATTGGAAATGCCGCCCTGATCGAAGGGCTGGAGCGAGTGAAAAACTCCTTCAATTCCTACACCCTCGACATGGTGGCACAGAGTGCGGCTATTGCTGCAGTGAACGATCCGGATTATACCCGCCGAACATGTGAACGAATTGTCAACACGCGGGAAAGCACCAGAGCAAAGCTTTTAGAGATGGGATGCAATGCTTTGCCATCCAGCACGAATTTTCTTTTTGTTTCTCATCCGAATTTCACTGGCAAGGAACTGCTGCTGAAACTGAAACAGGAAGGAATTCTGGTAAGGAATTTTCAAAAATCCGGCATTGAGAACTGGCTGAGGATATCCATTGGTACCGATGAAGAGATGACAGTTTTTATAGAGAAGCTCGAAGCCATCGTAACAGGTCAGGTGTAAACAGGTGGAGCGCTGAACGATATTGTTCACAGGTAAGCAGGTGCAGCCTGCTGAACGAATAGAAGGATCTCGCATTACTCCTGAAAAGATCCTTCTCTGCGCTCAAGATAAAACATATACCTCTGTAGCTACTTATGAACCTATTAGAAGAGGGTGTGAACAGTCCCCCACGACCCAGGTACCGTAAAACAACACGAAACCTGGGCAGGTTTCACAGGAGTAACGCTGAACGTAGTGAAAGATTATAAACCGATGACAATTGCGTGCATTTGTTTCCAATGTTATAATCGAAAAGTCAAAGCTTGCTTATGCCGTTGGAATCAGTAAATGCTCTTGTATGAAAATGTATACCTTGTTGATCTTCAAACAGGTTAAGAGACGCAAAAAGCTGAGCCCTAAATCTGCGCTTGTTATGTCCGGTTTTAGAACCAGGCAGCAGGCGAATCAGAGAACCGGAGGTAAAAATCATGGTAAGAGATGCACAAGTGACGCGGAAAACCGGCGAAACCGACATTCATGTGAAAGTAAGCCTGGATGGTGCAGGCACAGCACAGGTTCAGAC
>JAAYJG010000332.1 GCA_012523055.1 Ruminiclostridium sp.
AGCTCCGGAAGCCTGGGATCCTTAATGGTGTTGGAGATGAGATCTGCAATCTCCTTTTTCATTTCACCCGCTATCCGATCTGTTCTATCCAAACTATCACCAGCTTTCGTTTATGTTCTCTGTACTTCTTCCATGCGGAACGATTCTATGACGTCCCCTTCCTTAATATCGTTAAACTTATCGATTAATATACCACACTCATAACCTGCGGCCACTTCACGCACATCATCCTTAAAGCGCTTCAGCGAAGCCAGCTTGCCTTCATAGACCACAATACCATTGCGCACGACGCGTACCTCGGAGTTACGCAGCACCTTGCCGTCGGTGACATACCCTCCGCCGATGGTGCCCACACTGGAGGCCTTGAAGGTTTGCCTGATCTCGATATGACCATCGACAACCTCTTTGAAGGTTGGTGCCAGCATGCCCTTCATGGCTTTTTCGATATCCTCTATGGCATTGTAGATAATCCTGTACAAGCGGATGTCCACACCCTCATTCTGTGCCGCCTCGGTAACATTTGCAGGCGGCCTGACATTAAACCCGATGATAATGGCATTGGAAACGCTGGCCAGGGTAACGTCGGCTTCATTAATGGCACCGACGCCGCCATGGATAACCTGTACCTTCACTTCATCGTTGCTCAGCTTTTCAACAGACTGCTTCACCGCTTCAACAGAGCCCTGAACATCGGCCTTTACAATAAGGTTCAGTTCTTTTACCTCACCCTGTTGAATCTGGCTGAACAAATCATCCAGCGAAACCTTGGGAGCAGTACCGATGGACTGTTCACGCTGCTGTGATTTGCGATGTTCGATCAGGTGCTTTGCCACTTTTTCATCGGAAACGGCATAGAATACATCCCCGGCAACGGGAACTTCATCCAGACCGAAAATTTCAGCTGGGGTGGACGGGCCTGCTTGTTCGATTTTATTACCATTTTCATCGGACATGGCACGAATACGTCCAAAGGTGGTTCCGGAGATGATGGAATCGCCGGAATTCAGGGTTCCGCGCTGTACAAGCACTGTGGCAACCGGCCCGAGGCTTTTGTCCAGCCTTGCTTCGATGATGATACCCTTTGCCTGCTTGTGCGGGTTTGCCTTCAATTCCAAAACATCAGCAGTTAAAAGAACCATTTCCAGCAGCTGTTCGATGTTTATACGTTTCTTGGCAGATACCGGAACCGCAATGACATCACCGCCCCATTCCTCGATCAGAACACCACGGTCGGCCAGCTCCTGCTTCACACGATCCGGATTGGCACCGGGTTTGTCAATTTTATTGATCGCCACAATGAGGCTGACATTGGCGGCTTTCGCATGGTTGATCGCTTCAACTGTTTGCGGCATGACACCATCATCGGCAGCGACCACCAGGATCGCTATATCCGTAGCCTGGGCTCCCCTTGCACGCATGGCCGTGAATGCCTCATGGCCCGGAGTATCCAGGAAGGCGATATCCCTGCCGTGGATATTCACTTTATAAGCACCAATACGTTGTGTAATGCCGCCCGCTTCGTCGTCGACCACATTGGTTTGGCGGATGGCATCGAGCAGTGACGTTTTTCCATGGTCAACATGGCCCATAACCACAACAACAGGCGCACGTTCCACCAGATCTTCTTCTTTGTCATCCATATCATCAAAGAGGATGTCTTCATCGCTGACAACAACTTCCTTCAGCACCTTCACGTGGAACTCTTCGCCAACGATGGCGGCGGTATCAAAATCCAGTTCCTCGTTCAACGTAGCCATAATCCCCAGAGAAATCAGCTTTTTAATGACCTCGGCGGATGTTTTCTTCAAAGCTTCGGACAGGTTCTTCACCGTAATCACATCGGGAATGGTAATTTCCTGCAGCACCGCCTTGGGAGGAATATGCTTTTCTTCCCTCCTCTTGTTTCTGTCCTTCTTGAGCTTTTCTTTTTCCTCATAGAATTCGTTTAACACGAAATCATCGGAAAACATATCGGAAACACTGGCTGTATGCCCAACGGCAAAGCTCTTCTTGTATTTATCCTTGCTTTTCACAGGACCTGCTGGCACGGTTGCCTTATTAACATCTTTTTTCACTTCGCGCTTAAAGGTTTTTTCCACATCACGGGTGGTTGCGGAACGCCTTTCGCCACGAAGGTTATTCTTTTCTTCTACTTGACCGGGAGCAACATTCGCCTTTGGAATGACAAGCGGTCTGCCACCGCTTCCCCCTGCACCCGGGCCTCTGCGGTCATCGCTTCTGCCTCTGAAGCCCTGATCCCTGTTTCCATAGCTTCGTCCCTGATCATCCTTGTCACGGGGAGTGAACCCGCCATCCCGGTTGTATGGCCTGTAATCTCCGCCTGTTCCGGGTCCTCTGCTTCCCTGATTGTCACGATTGAACGGACGGTTCTGGCCGCCGTCGCGGTTATAGCCACCTGTTTGGCCACCGTCGCGATTGAACGGACGGTTCTGGCCGCCATCACGGTTATAACCACCTGTTTGGCCACCGTCGCGATTGAACGGACGGTTCTGGCCGCCATCGCGGTTAAAGCCGCCTGCTTGGCCACCCTCACGGTTGAACGGACGGTTCTGACCGCCGTCACGGTTATAGCTGCGACTCTGCCCCGCATCACGGCTTTGGCCACCCTGGCCGCCGTCACGGTTGAAGCTTCGGTTTTGCCCGCTGTCACGGTTGTATCCGCCCTGTTCGCGGTTAAAACTGCGGTTCTGGCTTCCATCACGGCTGCCTTCCCTGTTATCATAGCGACCAGTACGGTTTTGTGCGTCCCTGTCCTGATAGCCGGACTGTTGATTCGTCCTGGGACCGCGTTCTCTGTCTCCTCCGGGCGATTGAGCACGGTTTTCCGGCGCACCGCCACGGCTGCGATTTCTGTCGGAGTCTTCAGCGCGAGCTTCGCGGCTTTCCTGCCTGCCCTCTTCCCGGGACTCTTTTGTGGAAGTCCTTGGCTGGGGCTGAGCTTTCTCAGACACTACCGCTGATTTGTCACCAGATGGCTCTTGTTGATCGATGGCTTTCGCAAGCCCTTCATTCACTACAGTACCTGATGCTTTACTTTCTGCTGTCATATCCGTATTTGCCTGCTGAATCACCTGAGTATTTATTGCCATATGATCTTCTGATTTCTCTGCCCCCGCAGATACTGTCTCCTTTTGAATGCGACTGTCTGTTTTATCGACTTCAGCCTTATTATCAACTTTATTTATTTCTTCATTCTGTTTGGTTTCCAACGCATCCTGTTTGATTTCGTTCTCTTCCAAGCTTTGCTTTTCACGCTCTTCACGGGTTGATACCTTCTTAATGCTTAAGATGTTGTCCATGGGTCGCCGGATGCGATCACCCCGGTTCAAGCCGCCTGAATCATCAACGGGTTCAGGAGTTATCTTGGGTTCATTGGCTTTTTTCTTTACCGAAATATGATCGCGCTCATTGGTTTTGGCATTTTCGGGGTTGTGCTTGCGTGTGTTGGAACCATGACTGTCATTTCCCCGTGCAAGACCCGCCATCAAGCCATCTGTTGAGGATGATGTGCGTACATAGCCCTTTTTGTTGCTGGAGCCTTTGTTCTTGTTTCTATCCCTGATTTCGCGTTCATAATCGTCATCGTGGATGATGATCTCGGTTTTACGGATAATCCGGGGGATGCTTTTGCGGATTTGTACTTCCACCTGCTCCTGCTGATCAACATTCACACCGTCATCGGAACCTTCAACCCGATCTCTGTTCACTATACCGATATGCTTATACAACCGGTTTAGTTCATCCTCTTCCAGCAAACTCATATGGCTTTTCACTGAAATATTAATTTCTTCAAGCTTTTCGATAAGCCTTTTGCTGGTTGTATTCAGCTCCTTGGCCAGTTCAAATACTCTTTTACTCAATCAGCCCACCCCCGTGTTTCTTCTTGTTGCTTTGATAATTGACGATCAGTTCCGATAGCTTCTGTGCGAACCCCGAATCGGTAACCGCTATGACAGAACGGATTTCCTTGCCCAGTATCTTTCCGAGCGCTGCCTTTTGCCCAAACCGGATATACGGAACCTTCCGGTACTCACAGGCACTATAGAATTTTTTGGCTGTATTCTCGGAAGCATCCTCTGCCACAACCACCAAAAACGATTTTTCGCTTCGGATTGTTTTCTCACAGCCCTCTTCTCCTGAGACCAGCTTTCCTGCCTTCATTGCCAGCCCCATAAAAGAATATACTTTATCGGTCACGCTTTTCCTCCATTTGCCTTTCCAGCCCTTCATATATTTCATCAGGGATTTCCATTTTGAATTCCCTGTTTAAAGCTTTTGTTTTGCGGGCTTTCATGAAGCACTGCGGATCATTGCACAAATAAGCGCCGCGGCCGTTCATCCTTCCGGTCCTGTCCAGAAAAATTTCACCCTCCGGGCTTTTCACCACACGCAATAATTCCTTTTTTCCCCTCATTTCCCGGCATGCCACACATCTGCGCATCGGGACTTTTTTCGGCTTCATGTGCCACCCGCCTTTCTGCCCATCCGTTCCTGTGCCTAACCTCAGTTATCTTCGGTGATTTCGTCGGATTCTGCAGCATCATTGGGTTCATCGAGAAACAACCCGGCAAGCCCCTGGGGTTCGTCTGACACGATATCGTGCTGAGGTTCATCGAGAAACAGACCACCCTCTTCATCGTTGAACAGTTCTGAATCTTCCTCGCCTTCCTGCAGCCCTAAGCCCTGCTGATCGGCATTATAGTTTAACAGCTGCTGTTCAATCTGCGCCCTGAGCTGGGATTCACTCTTGATGTCGATTTTCCACCCGGTAAGCTTCGCAGCCAGCCTTGCGTTCTGTCCTTCCTTACCGATGGCCAGGGACAGCTGAAAATCCGGTACGATAACCCGGGCAACCTTGCTGGTTTCATCCACATCCACACGCACAACCTTGGCGGGGCTGAGGCTTGACGCAATATATTCCTCGGGGTTGCCGGACCATTTGATCACATCGATCATTTCACCCTTCAGTTCATCGACAATGGATCGAATGCGGCTTCCCTTTTGACCAACACAGGCGCCTACCGGATCGACATTTTCATTTTTTGAAAAAATGGCGATTTTGGTTCTTGAGCCTGCTTCGCGGGCGATAGTCTTTATTTCAACGATGCCATCATGAATTTCAGGTACCTCAAGCTCTAAAAGCCTTTTCACCAGGCCTGGGTGTGTTCTGGATATAAAAATCTGAGGGCTTTTGTTGGTCTTCTTAACGTTGATCACATAACCCTTGAGTCTTTCATGAAGATTGTATTTTTCACCGGGGGTTTGCTCACCCGGTGGAACAATGGCTTCGTCGCGCCCGAGATCCACGATAACATTCTTTCGGTCGTAACGGCTGATAACACCTGAAATAATGTCCTCTTCCTTACTGGAAAATTCTTCGAAGATAATGCCCCTTTCGGCTTCGCGGATGCGCTGCAT
>JAAYJG010000038.1 GCA_012523055.1 Ruminiclostridium sp.
ACGGAATGGAGATGCCACGGCTGGGTATAGGCACTTTTGCCATCTCATACGAAGCGGCCAAGGAGGCTTGTCTGGAGGCATTCAGAAATGGCTTTCGACATGTGGACTGCGCCACCGCCTATCGTGTTGAGGGTGCTGTGGGCGAAGCAATGAAGGAAAGCGGTATTCCGCGTGAGGAATTTTTCATTGCCAGCAAGTTATGGGTGTCCGACTATGCAGATGGCAAAACATTGGAATCGATTGACAAAATCCTGGAACGCTTTCAGACCGATTACATCGACCTGCTTTACATCCATCAGCCTATTGGCGATTACATCGATGCCTGGAAGGAGATGGAAAAAGCCGTTGCATCCGGGAAGGTGCGTGCGTTGGGAATCAGTAATTTTGACGCCAGCAAAGAACGCTTCCATGCCATTGTAGATCACATGAAGATCAAACCTGTGGCGTTGCAGATCGAATGTCATCCCTATGCGCAGCGAAACGACATCCGTGAATGGGTAAAACCTTATGACATCATCATTGAGTGTTGGTACCCTCTGGGACATGGTGATGAGGGTCTGTTGTCCGACCCGGTGATCAAAAAAATTGCCGATGCGCATGATAAAAGCATCGCCCAGGTTATACTCCGATGGCATATACAGGAGGGTTTCTCCGTCATTCCGGGCGCAACCAATCCCGTCCATATCAAGGAAAACATCTCTATTTTCGACTTTACGCTAAGCGATGAAGAGATGACTACAATGCGTTCGCTGAACAAGGACAAACGCTTCTTCAATGTGACGCTGGAACAACTGGATAGTTGGGTTAACAGATAAGGTAATGGATATTAAGAAAATAGGTTCAGTTTTTTTTGTATGGCTAGTCGCTTTATCTTTATACGCACAACAGGCTAATGATAAGGCTGAAATTGAAGGACCCGTCATAAAAACATCTTATGGACAAATTCAGGGAGCAACTGTCGATGATGTATCGGTTTTTAAAGGCATACCCTATGCCGCACCACCGATGGGTGATTATAGATGGCGGCCGCCACAGCCTGTAATCCCCTGGGAAGGAGTACGGGATGCCCTGGCTTTTGGACCTGACTGCGCACAAGGCGGATGGGGTACTGCTCCCGGAACCATTAGGGAAGGAACATCAGAAGATTGTCTTTATCTTAATCTATGGGTTCCAACAAAAACTAAAGCGGGAAGCAAATATCCGGTGATGGTATGGATCCATGGGGGTGGTTTTGTGGGCGGAAGTGGTGCAGGAGCTGTCACGGCTGGTGACGCGTTTGCCAAACAGGGTGTCATCCTGATGACCTTCAACTACAGGCTGGGACGTCTCGGGCACTTTGCCTTTCCTGCTTTATCCAGGGAGCATCCCGATGAGCCAAAAGGAAGCTACGCTTTTATGGATATGATTGCAGCGCTTCAATGGGTGAAGGAGAACATTGCTGCTTTTGGAGGTGACCCGGACAATGTAACCCTATTTGGTCAATCATCCGGTGGAGTTGCGGTGCACTCACTGCTTACGATCCCACAGGCAAAGGGTCTTTTCCACAAGGCTATCAGTCATTCCGGCGGCAGCAGGGATGGCGTGCTCACTGGCAGACCGATTAACAGGGAAAACGCTGATCCCTTGTATCCTGTCTCAGCTGAAACCATCGGAGTCAATTTCGCCCGTAAGCAGGGCATTGAGGGTACAGATAAAGGTGCACTGGCAAAATTACGTGCCCTGAATGTTGCGGAGATCGTGGACGGCGGTCAGGAAAATGATGGTGAGGGGGGACCCCGTATTTATTCCGGCCCTATTCTAGATGGCAAACTTGTTGTGGAAACGGCTGAGAGTGCCTATAAAGCCGGCAAGCAGTATCATGTTCCGCTCATCATCGGGAGTTGCAGTGCCGAAATCGGCGGGAATTTTGTCAATTCCGCCAATTCGAAAGAAGCACTTTTTGCCCTGTTCGGTAAACTGGAGGAGGATGCAAGAGCAGCTTTTGACCCTGCGGGAACCAGGGAGTTCGCTGAGGTGCAAACATTGTTTAATACCGACTGGGTATGGGCCGAGCCGGCACGCTTTGCAGCAAGGATCTTTGCCGCCAACGATGCACCGGCTTATATCTTCCATTATGGTTATGTTCCCGCCAACAGCCGGGAATGGATGCCATATGGTGCCGGACACGGGGCTGAGATCGCCTACGTCTTTCACAATATCAACGCTCGCCGAGGTGTTGCTGAAACCACAAAAACAGATGAAGAGGTGGCCCATATCCTGAACACATACTGGGCTAATTTTGCCAGAACGGGTAACCCGAATGGTGAAGGTTTGCCTCTTTGGCCCGGATATGATACCGAAAAGGAAGAAATCCTGGATATCCAACCGGATGGTCAAATTGTTGGCAAAAGTGATACCCGAAAACAAAGGCTGGATGTGATTGAAAAAGCAACCGAATGCAGGACTCGTATTCAGTCGAGAGGAGGTATCTGAACATGGCCTGATAAGTAAAAACTATGTTTAATAATTTCATGATAATTAGCATAATTAGCAAGAAAATGAGAGAGAAAAAGATTCGTACATTCACCGTTTTGATGATTGTTTTTTGTATGTTTGGAAATTTGAATGCCCAAGATTCAGCAGGTGAAAAGGATGTGTTGAGCCTAAAACAAAAAAGCCTGATTCCGATTGCAGCTTACACTGCAATCGGAGATTTGAATCAGCTAAAAACAGCACTCTACGAAGGGCTGGATGCCGGATTAACGGTGAATGAGGTGAAAGAAGCGATGGTTCATCTCTATGCATACAGTGGATTTCCCCGCAGCATCAGAGGTTTACAAACACTCATGGAGGTGATCAAAGAGCGCGAAGCAAAGGGAATAACGGATGAAGTGGGTAACGATGCTTCAATCATCATTGACGAGAGGAGCAAGTATGAGCGTGGTAAGGAAATACTGGAAGCCTTGACCGGAGTCCCACAATCTGATACACGGAGTGGTTATGCTGCTTTTGCCCCGGTAATTGAAATATTCCTGAAAGAACATCTGTTCGCCGATCTTTTCGAGCGCGATGTACTGACATTTGCTGAGCGCGAATTGGTAACCATTTCCGTACTCAGTAGCATTGGCAGGGCAGAGCCTATGTTGCGTTCACATTTGAATATATGTCTGCATCTTGGATTCACCCCCGCCCAGTTAACTGAATTCATCGGAATCCTAAAAGAGAAAGTGGGTAAAAAAGAAGCACGGGAGGCTCAATCTGTTTTAAATGATTTGGTGAACGATCGCGTGAAAGAAAACAGAGTTGAAGATAATCCTCGAAGCGAATCATGGTCGTCAAAAGGAAGATTGACAAACAGTCCCAACTTTACAGGGACGGTATGGCTCAACATGCTGGGAACTACGGAAAGTGGACTGCATGCCAGCGTAGGGAATGTCACCTTCGCTCCGGGAGCAAGAACACACTGGCATTCACACCCGGGTGGCCAGCTCCTTTTTGTCACAGAAGGAAAAGGTGTTTATAAAGCCAAAGGTCAACCAGCCCGATTCTTGCAGAAAGGCGATTATGTCGAAATACCTGTTGATGTTGTACATTGGCATGGAGCAACACCTGATAGTGAGTTCTCTCACATTGCCGTGAGCCTGAATACCGATTTGGGCGGGGCTGTATGGTCTGGTCCCGTTACTGATGATGAATACGATCAGAAATAGAACAATATTTCACATATATCATTGATCGTCCTTGCTTCAATGTTAAGAGGACAACAACCTTCATCCCCCCGGTATCACTGGTAACAGGGTGTGATTCCCCCGGATATCTTATTACTTCTACCGGAAGGAGGTGAAAAATCAAAACACTTATCGGAATTTCCGGTGAGTGTTTTTTGATGAAAAGCTCCTTTGATCAGTATTGCTGAACAAGAAGATGACATGTATCGGACAAGGACTGGGCATGTGCCACTCCCACACCTTCTATCGCCGCTACAATGATCCCGTCTTTCTGGAATAATTTGAATGATTGCCTTTTTTTTATTTATATGTGTAGAAAAAACAGTTAATTTGTTTGGAGATTCACCCCAATCAATTTATCTTTGCTGAACAAACCTTAATTTAAATTAAATAAAAAATGGGCAC
>JAAYJG010000333.1 GCA_012523055.1 Ruminiclostridium sp.
ATGTGTCGGAAGCTTCCAAAGAACAATCAGGATTTTAAACAGGTTTCTGGTGTGGGAAAAGTAAAGATGGACATGTATGGGGAAATTTTCACCAGACATATCTCGGAATACCTGATCCGGACCCCAAGCTTAAGCCCAAGTGCAAGCAACACTGGAAAAGAAACATCATCGACAATGAGTTATCGGGATAAAGTGGTTCAAGGGAACTATCCAACGGCATATCAGCCATGGACTGAAAAAGAAGAAAAACAGCTTGAAGAAGAATATAAAAGCGGAGTGACTATAAAACAAATGAGTAGTACACATAAAAGAACAATAGGTGCAATTCGAGCCAGAATGAAGAAAATGGGGATAATAAAATAGAGAATTCCTATGCAAGACGGTATAATTATATCAAGGACATTCTAATGAGTTATTTCCTGAAAAACTGATTGTACCTGGCTTCATCAATACTACCATCAGGTTAAGATGTTGAATACTAAGGAGTGTGAACCTTGATCTTAAGCGTAAGCCGCAGAACCGACATCCCGGCTTTTTATACAGAATGGTTCCTTAACCGCCTGAAGCAGGGGTTTGTTTATGTCCGCAACCCCATGAATTATCATCAGGTCAGCGAAGTAGCGTTGAATCCCAATGTAATCGATTGTATCGTTTTTTGGACAAAGGATCCGTCGAACATCCTTGACAAGTTGGATCAGCTCGCAGAATATAACTACTATTTTCAAATAACGGTGAATTCTTATGATAATCAAATTGAGCGGAATGTCCCCAATAAAAACAAGGTTGTTCAGGCCTTCCAGACGCTATCCCGCATGATTGGCAAAGAAAGAACCATATGGAGATACGATCCCATTATCTTGACAAAAGAGATGGATATGGAAAGCCATTTCAGAAACTTTGAACTATTGGCAGCAAAGCTGGAGGGGTATACCGAGCAGTGCATCATCAGCTTTGTAGACTTTTATAAAAAGGCGGAGCGGAATATGAGCCATATTTCGTATTTGCCAATCCATAACGACACGGTGAAAATGATGGGGGAACGATTGTTTAGAATCAGCCAAAACCATGGCTTTGCCATAAAAACATGTTCAGAGCAGATCGACCTTTCTTCAGTTGGAATCGAACATGCAAAATGCGTTGACGGTCAATTGATTTCCAGTATCATCGGGAAACCGATTCTTGCGAAGAAGGACAAAAATCAAAGAGAAGTCTGCGGATGCATGGAAAGCATTGATATCGGTGCGTATAATACATGCAAGCATGGGTGCTTATACTGCTATGCAAATTTCAGTGACAATGCAGTGAAAAACAACCTTCTAAAGCACGATCCATATTCACCGATGTTAATTGGAAACCTTGAACCTGAAGACAAGGTTAAAAAGCGGGATATGGTATCGTTGGTCAGCAACCAGGAGAGCATGTTTTGAAGTGCTTTATGACAATAAGCGCCTGTATTTGTCAGTTGAAGCGCTGGTGTTAAGAAAGGATTTCCAATCTCTCTTTTCCGATACTGAAAGAGAGATGTGCAGAAATCGTTTAAGGGTATATCAGTACAACAAATGGAATCCCTGAGAAATGGATCAAGAACGTTTCAAAGGAGGTACAAAATGAACCTGGAAAAATCCATTGACTTCCTATTGGAGAATGCGGGGGCGATCATTCAATACCGCCTGCGCAAAGAAGTTTTACACAACCTTTCCCAGACGGAAAAAGAAAACCTGCTGGAACGAATATATCAAACACCGCATTTTAAGCTTGTGCAAAGCTATGTCAAACCGAACGGCTATATCGGTTGCGGGATGCATAGCTGGGACAACTGGCGGGGTATTAAGCTGCACGAAACTCCGCTGCAGGACGGCGAGTGTGCGGCTCGGTTACTTTCATACTACGCAGTACCGAAAACCCACCCGATTGTGGCAAACTTTGTTGCAGCAATGCGCAATGAAGATACAATCTGTAAAGAGTTTTCCTATATCAGGCCGGAGGTTGCGCGATTTAACGACAGGTTCCTGGGGCTAAACAGCGGTTTCAGTCTAATGGTACTGATTTATACAATGCAAGCTATGCTCGGTTACGGAGATGACTCGGAACTCGACGATTTCCGAAAAATTTCGCTTGAGGCGTTCAAGAGTGTCCTGAGTTTAAACTCGTTATCAGATATAACGAAAACTCGGCAAGGGAAAACAGAATACTGTTATCCGTACATTGAAGAAGATACATACTGCCCATCAGTATATCATTTAGCCGTACTTGCTTATACAAACAGTTGGCGAACAACGGAAAACATACAACTGATGGCAAACGCGCTTAATCGTTATAACGCCATTATGCCTGATAGCAAAGAAATGTACGTTAAAATCAGGAATAATTATTATTCGGTAGGCTTGTTATTCAGGCCGTACCGCCCATTTCGCCAAGACATGATTGATTCCATATTGTACCGCCGTGTCTTAACGGAAATCGCCATGCTCGGCGTCGGGGAACGCGTCGATATCGTCCGTGAGTCTGCAGCAAACATTCAGGAAGCCATCAACGGCGACGGTATCCTGCAAATGCGGTTTGATTTACCCCACAACAAGCGGTACTCCCCGAAGAATATCGACTATCCAACCGCATATGAAGATGTGCGGTTAGAGCCGGACTACAAACGAAAATATGCCCTTGAATGCGACTTAACATTTTGGGCTGTTCAATTTCTAAAACTTGTGGAGGGTGCAAAAGATTTTTGAATGCCAAAATTGCGGTCATCAAAAAGCACTGGAGAATCAAACAAGCTGTCCAGTATGCGGGGTTACCTTTAAAGAAAAGCAGAAAGCCCCATTTAACATGCTTTTCTGAAATAAAGACATCATTGCGGTATGATGAGGATTTTGGTAAAACAGAAGCGAAAATGTACATGATATAAATCTTGGGTTGGGTGGTAAAGGAAAACAACCATTCTCTAGTTAAAGTAATGTGTACTAAGCATCAAATCAGCAATCTTTACAACTTCATCAATATCATAATTCCTGGGCGGCGGCTGCTCCAATTGTTCAATATCAAACCCATAAGCCCAAAGCTCCCATACCAATTTTTTTAGTGCAGGGTTGTTAACAGAATGCTGAGAGATTTCATATATGAGATTTGAAATTACACCATATGCTTCACTGGAGTTGGCTTTATATTCTTCATATTGCTCAATATCTGTAAGAGGGAGCAGTACCTCGGCGTTTTTTAGCCGGGAACTTTTTTTACCATTCCCGTATTCCATAATACTCAAAAAGTGCTTCAAATTTCTGCAAAATTGCCTATACATCAAACTGCTCCCTGAATAGCTTCAAATTCATCAAAAAAGCTTCTTTAACTCGTTTGCTGATATCATTCCTGTTCAGTACTTTGTCTATTAACATTACCAGTAAACTTCTATTTGCTCGTTTCAGAAGTATTGAAATATCTTCAACATCAACAGGAGAGTATCTTCCGATTTTACTTAAAATAATATCTTCCAATGAAAGTACAAAAACATTTTTAAGTGTTTCTACCTTTTTTGCTCTTTGCGCAAAGTCATTCGGTATCGTTGTAAGATGAAAATCAAGAAAGTCGTATTTCTCGAGGATTCTAAGCAACCTGCCCATATTCGCATCATATTCCATATCAAGAATGTCAAAATCAGTAGTTGCCCTGTCAAGATATTTACCAATAATACATCCGGAGCCACCAAGGAGATAAATAGGTGGATAATCAATTCCCTTCATTTGAGCGAAGTCATCCATATCTTTTAGTATTTCGATTAGGATTTCCCTGGTCATTTCCTCCATAAGAATCCCTCCAAACCCCAAATATCCAAGCACACTATTATTCTACATAACAAACGCTGGATATACAATAGTGAATGCAATCCGGTAAACTTCTTGAACAAGACCGTTACTGTCACAGGTACGCAGGCGCAGCCTGTCATCCTGAACGAAGTGAAGGATCTTGCTTCGCTCATGACAAGATCCTTCGTTGCGCTCAAGATGATGTCGCTACTTTCATGATAAAACACATATTTCTGTAGCAACTTATAAACTTACTAAAAGTGGGGGGAGAACAGTAGCATTCTACTGCCCGCCGTTAAGCTTTATCAGCCTGTATATGACGGTTGCCGCTTGTTCCCTGGTCGTTGTTCCTCCGGGATCAAACATTCCATTATTACCTTACATTAACCCATTATTTGCCGTCAATACCGTTTATAGCGCCTAAAACTATATTGTTGAAGTTTGAAGCCATAAAGTATGTATCGGTTCTGCACACGGTGAAATAAGCTGCGACTATGTCGGCTTCCGGGTCGCAGAGCAGCTTGCAGCAACCGAAGCCCCCGTGCTCAAAGGAACCGGTCGAACGCAATATCCCGGAATCATCCTTTTTCCTTCCCCTCAGGTTCCAGCCAAGTCCCCAGGTACTGGCCACGGTTTCTTCATTATATGAAGCGTCTGCCAGATGAAAATTATGATCACTGGTCATTTCCCGCACAGACGCAGGGGATAACACTGATACGCCCTCCAATGAACCCTTGTTCAGAAACATCTGCCCAAATCGGGTCATATCCAGTACTGTAGTCTTTAATCCTCCCGGACCACTGTCAGAGTCCAGGATCCCTTTGTTTAACCAATCGCTTGCTAGATATTCAGGGCTTCTTGTAACATATCTCGGGAGCTTGCTCTGGGGAAACAGAAAATGGGAATCCTGCATTTTCAAAGGCTTGAACAGTTTTTCGGCGGCAAATTCGTCAATGGGCTTTTTGGAAATGCGGTCAATGATTTCTTTCGCTATATGAAAACCAGTATTGCAATAAGACATCACTTCCTGCGGCTTGTGAGTTGGCACGATAGAAAGGGTTACAGCCAATTGCGTATCATGTCTCATTTTTCTTCCAGGCTCCATATAGGGAAGCCCCATTTTTTCTCTTACCTTCAGCAGTGCTTCATTCCATTCCTCTTCGCAGGAATCCTCCTTTGGAAGCGCTATCCCAAGTGTTTTCGTAATAAAAGCCTCAGTATTCTCGTTTGTGTCCTTGTCAATAATTCCACTGGTATGGGTTAGCAAATGCCAGATGCGGATGTCTGGTTTTTTATCTCCGGTAAACTCGGGAATATAATGGCGAACCTTATGGAACAGATCGATTAGCCCTTCTTCTTGCATGATGCACAGAAGGGTACTAATGACGGGTTTCGTCAGAGAGCACACCGGAAAAATGGTATCGGGTGTTAATGAATCCGATGCCATGTCGGGACCCTTAATGCCATAGGCTCCGGTAAATGCTTCCTGACCATGGCGCAGAACCCTTACAGCGATAGAAGGCGTCATAGGGTTTTTTGACCATTCCTCAAGCCTTTGGTCCAGCAATAGAAGACGTTCCGGGCGGAAGCCCAGTTTTCCGGCATCATTGCACATTTGCTGCATTTGCAACCTTGAAACCTGATTTGCCATAATACAATCCTTCTTTCTTTTCATTTCAATGCCGTAAAGCTTGTCCGGTTGTCTTCTATAGAATATCATATATTTTGTAATGTGTATATATCTGGAAAGAATGGTCATAAGAACAACCTGAAAACCATAAAGATGGGGCTTTTCATTCTTTTTGCCAAATGGTAGACTTTACATAAAGAATGAAAGGAGTAAAATGATGAAAGCGAAAGTTTTATATATCCTGAGCATGCTGCTGATGATATCTCTATGCTCCAACCTGAAAGTTTTCAGCAGATCCAACGGCGAGTATGAATACACTGAAAACAGCGACGGGGGAATGACCATTGTTAACTATCTTGGTACCGGTTCAGTCGTCAATATACCATCCCAAATCGATGGTAAGAAGGTAACAAGAATCGGTGATAACGCCTTCAGGTCGAATCCAATTGTTACTGACATTACCATACCCAATACGGTTTCTCACATAGGGATTGCTGCCTTTTGGAACAACAACGGCTTGAAAAGCATAACCCTTCCCGATAGTGTAACAAGAATCAGCGAAGTTGCCTTTGCATATTGCTTCGGATTAGAGTCGGTGACATTCGGGGCTTCTATCGAATTCATCGGAAAAGATGCATTTGTTAAAACACCATTCTGGGAAGAGAGGTTCAGGGAATTCGACAGCATAGACGTTTACTGCAGGGGTGTTTTCATCGCGGAAAAGCAGCATAAGTTCGGATTAATCGACATGGACAGGAATATTGTATTGCCCTTTGAGTATGAAACCATATGTCCCGGGGTGAACGGACTATTCGAGGTTAAAAAGGACAGCCAGTGGTTTTATTTGGATCCGAACTTTAAACCTATTGTTTTCAGCAACAATGCTGAAAATTATAAGGATATCAGGCTGCACCTGGAGATATTCGAGATCGTGCCCGAAGAGGGGACGAGAAGCACGGAAACCTGGCATCACCCGAATTATGGAGAGGCGGGAATGAAAACGGATCTTCTTGACCACAGGGGAAACCTGAACATTGTATATGAAGCCATTGATTCTGAGAACATATATATTGCACGGTTTGATGAGAATTACAAATTGACGGATACAATCAAGATCACCAAAGAGCTTCCTCTTTTTGGAACTGCAGTATGTGATGGAAAAGGGAATTACTACATATTGTACGGTGCTTGCGTAGAAGAAGATGAAAAGGCTTCGAAAAATATTGTCATCGTAAAGTACAGCAATACGGGCAGGAAGTTGGGTCAGGCCTCTTATACCGCCGGTGAAATGTCAGGCCAGGGAACAAAGCAACCTTTTAGCTTTGGGAGTGCGTCCATGGCGATTCATCAAAATATCCTTGCGGCACATTTTGCCAGGGTTATGTTTCAATCTCCTGATGGTATGAATCATCAATCATCAACCGTGGTATACGCCGATATCGACACAATGAATCCTGTAAGCCTGCCCATTCCGTACGCCAGCCATTCCTTTGACCAACACATCATATCGGCTTCAGACGAAGGATTTGTCCTGGTAGATAAAGGAGATGCATATCCCCGCGGCTTTGCTCTTTCCAGAGTAACCCCGGAAGGAAACAACAGCTTTGAAACCTTCCATTTTGCAGAAAGCACCGTTTATCAAACAACCCGTTCCGAATTGGGCGGGCTGATTGAGAATTCTTATGGATATGTTCTGGCGGCAAGCTCTATTAAGAAGCTGACCTATGTGCCCATTCCCGAATCAGAAACCATCTCCAGGAACATTTTTGTTCAAGTGATTAAGAAAAATTTCATGGATCATAGTAATAACGCGGACAAGCTGTTAAGCAAAGGAGAATACAGAGCCCCCGACGGCATGGCGGGAAGAACGGGTTTAAACACCAGCGGGCAAAGTTACTTTTTACCGGAAAATGTTGCAGATTATGGTGTAGCGTGGCTTACCGGCTACACCGGTAATGAGTCCGCCTGCAATCCCAAAATTGTGAAGCTTGAGCAGAATGCTTCCTGTGTGCTATGGGAAAAGTTCAATGGTCAGGATCACGCGGGTACATATTATGCCATCATTGACGCACTGGGTAATATAATTCGGGAGCCTGTCTTAATTCCCAATGCAAGGCTGTCTTTTGATAAAATGCCATTATACATAAATGGCGAAATCGTCTGGTCGGTCATCGGGCAGTATCCGCAAAGGATATCCGTTTACAGGCTGATTCCGGGCCTTTCAGAGTATACCACCCTGCAAACCGATGACGCACAGACATATGTGCTATCCCACAAACCGATTGGCAGCAAACATATCCTTTCACCATGGGCGACTGAGGGAGTAAAAAAGTCCATGGAAATCAATTTGCCCCAGGGAAAAATCTTATCTGATTTTCAAAACGATATTACCAGGGAAGAGTTCTGTGAGATGGCGGTCAGGCTTTATGATCTGCTGTCCGACTCGAAGGCCGAACTGCCTTCATCGAATGTTTTCAATGACACGAATAACCCTTACGTACTGAAAGCTAACGCGCTCGGCATCATTAAGGGCGTTGGCGAAGGGCGGTTCGCACCGGAAGCCAGGGTAACCAGGCAGGAAATTGCAGTCATGTATGAGCGCTTACTGAGTGCGCTGAAAATAAATCCTATGGTTACTTCGGAATACAGAGCCTTTGCCGATGAAGAGGAAATAGCGCCCTGGGCGAAAAGCGCCATGCAGCTGTTAAACAAGCTGAACATTATTGCAGGTGTCGGCGGAAACAAGGTTGCCCCTCAGGGCAGCGTCACTCGGGAGCAGGCAATTATCATGTCGATACGGCTGTTTGAACTGAAATAAGACAGGGACCGACAGAATAGATATAATTGTATGAGAAATTTCGGAGGTATTGTTTTGCCAACAAATCAGACTACTCGCAATAACACTCAAGGCATTTGGATGACATAATCCTGTAGCGGAACGTGAAACGATGATACATAAAGAGTTTGCGAGTATGGATGTAAAATGTGCTTTTTAACACGGAGGCTATCTTTCACATCTTTTATTTTGTAAAATATAAATATTCAAATGCTCCTAAGCCCTCTGTTTCAGAGCGTATTTTTGCCCTTTGGATTAAGAACGTGCATCGTGGGATAAGCAGATTCACACTTCGGTGGTGGGTTGGGTGTAGAAATATACAAGCGATATTTGGAGGATTATTTATGATAACCATTAAAAAAATCGCCGAGTTGGCAGGTGTAAGCCCCAGTACCGTGTCAAATGTTTTGAACGGCAGGGGGCACAAGATGTCTCCGGCTACATTGGATAAGGTTAAAAAAATCCTGGACGAAACCAACTATGTGTCCAATATGGGGGGCAGGCTACTGGGCAATTATGGTTCCAAAATTATTGGTGTTATCATGACTTATACTCGAATGCGCCGAATCAGCTTGAAAGTTTTTTCTCCGGTTCCGCGTGGCAACAGGATGAGGCTACCGGCCAATATTATATGCACCTGTTCGCAAAGGAACAACCGGATCTAAATTGGGAAAACCGACAGGTTCGAGCTGCTGTGTATGATATGATGAAATGGTGGCTGGATAAAGGCATTGACGGCTTCCGCATGGATGTTATCAGTATGCTCTCAAAACAGGAACGGGCATTAAAAAACGATGGCGGGCCAAATGTGAGTGTGGTAAACGGGCCTCACGTACATGAGTACCTGAAGGAGATGAACCGGGAAGTATTGTTACGATATGATATCATGACAGTAGGGGAGACAGCGGGTGTTACGGTGCAGGAGGCAAAAAAATATGCCAGTTACGGTATTGGCGAACTGAACATGGTGTTAGACCGCCACATCTTGCGTTATTACTAAGAAACGGGAAAGATGACAGCACACTGAATAATAAATTGTGTTGACTATACATTTGTGGTCAGCAATATGATTGATAAAATGGCTCTATGATAGAATGATGAAAAGGAGTAAGTAGCTTGAGTGATAATGTGAGTGCATTTTTGCTGATAATACCCATCATCCTTTTAAGGTATGGGCTTTTAGGCTTACTTGGTAAGGAAGCGCTGAAACGTGCAGGTTTCTTTGCTCCCTTATCAGGGAATGAAAAAACAGCTTACATTATTTATCAATTGGCAACAGCTCTTATTCTCATTTGCCTGGTATTTGTAAAAATCAATACCGACTCTGTTTGGTTTTATGCGGGCTTGATAATATTTTGCCTGGGAACTGTTTTGTACGCTGCATCGATCATCAATTATGCAAAACCCGGGGGAAATGGCATGAATACGGGCGGATTATATCGGATATCCCGTAACCCCATGTATGTTGCGTACTTTCTCTATTTCCTGGGGTGCGTATTTCTCACTTGTTCATGGGTATTGCTTGCATTATTAATTGCTTATCAAATTTCATCCCATTGGATTGTTCTTTCAGAAGAAAGATGGTGTATTCAGCAATTCGGAGATGAGTATTTGGAATATATGAAAAAAGTGAGACGATATTTTTGAAAAGTTAGGGAGATGGAGGCAGTGGTATTGTGATGCATTACAAAATTTACTTGTTTGATTTTGATTATACACTGGCAGATGCAACCAATGGAATTGTTGAATCGGTGAAGCACGCTTTATCGAAGATGGATTTCCCTCGACCAACCAGAGATGAGGTCAGGCGCACAGTCGGTATGTCATAAAGTGAGTCGTTTACTTTCCTGACGAAAAATGAGGAACCCGAGCTTAAAACAATGTATATCAAGCTGTTTAAAGAAAAAGCTGATGAAGTTATGACACAAAACACGCAGTTATATCAGAATACTATCCAGGTGTTAAGTTACCTTAAATCAAGAGGTATCAGAGTAGGAATCGTAACAACAAAATATAGATACAGAATTGTTGAGGTTCTTAAGAGATTTCAGATAACTCACCTGATTGATGTCATTGTTGGGGGTGATGACGTTAAAAATACCAAACCTGACCCGGAAGCATTAATCAGGGCGATGGAACTATTGGGTGCCACAAAAGACAATGTTGTATACATCGGGGACAGCATTATTGACGCAAAAACTGCGAACAGCGCCAATGTTGATTTCATTGTCGTTACAACGGGAACAACTGAAAAAGATGAATTATTCCAATTTCCCCATATAACCATTATTAACTCATTAACAGGCTTAATTCCAATAGTTTAGGAGTTACATCATGAATCCCGTTTTTACAATAGGCCATAGCAATTTAAGTATTGAAGTGTTTATCAACTTATTGAGGATGCATAATATTACAGTTGTAATTGATGTCAGGAGTGTTCCATACAGCAGGTTTTACCCTCAGTTCAATAAGGAAAGGCTGGGTAATTCACTTAAGCAGAATCATATTTCATATATCTTCGAGGGGGAACGCCTCGGTGGAAGAATAAAGGACAAGGATTGTTTTATTCAAAAGCAGCTTCCCCAAAGATGAGCAAACAAACAGGTCATAACTGTTTGTGGTGATAAAATTGAACTCATTGGTTAAATTGTTGTTCCATATGATGATCATGGGAGGCTACCATGAATCTTGATTTGTTACAAGATGAAGTGCTACTGTGAAAGGAGGTTGTAATATGAGATATAATTCAAAAAAAGATTGGTGGATAGGTATCATCATCTGGGTTCCGATGGCATTTGGTTTGTATGAAACGGCATATGAAGCTTTTGCGGGGGAGCTGTCATTTATCTTCTTTATTCTTTTTGCCTTACTCGTTGGTTTTGTAGCGTGGATTTGGTTTGGTACATACTATGTTTTTGAAGAAGAGAGCTTGATTATCAAGTGCGGGCCAATAAAAGAATTTGTTCCCTTTAAAAAGATAATTTCAGTGAAAAAGACAAGGAATCCGCTTTCATCCGTTGCATTATCAATCGATCGAATTGAGATCACGTATGGCAGCATTGTTTTAATATCGCCTGTTAAAAAGGAAGAGTTCCTTGCTGAACTTAGGAAGAGATGCAATTATTCTTTTGTTGAAAAGAATGTGAGGTAAGCTATAACAGCATTCTCTTTCAAGCATGCTCCCAATATCCACTTGGAATGAGTAACATTGGCATATATAATGGAATCAACAGGGGTTCAAATAAATGATGAAAAGCAGTGATTGGATGAGCATATCACAGCAAAGGCAATCAAAAAGCCTGTTTCAAAGGCAATTGGAGCGGGAGATACTCAGAAGGATTATTCAGTGGGTTATTGCGGGGTGCTTGTTGTTTTGTATTCCGATTTTCGGGATAAATTATCTGAACACCTATTTTAATGTCAACAAGCATCTGAATTTCCTTGACCGTACCTTTACCGAAGTATATGATTCGACCGCAGAATACATAGAAAACCCCGAGAACTTCAATGTTTTTTTACGCTGTGTCAAAGGCGGGTCAAATGACAGGGAGGTTCAGTATTCAGTCAGTAAACACAATTTGTCCGATTCGGTCAGAATTAACCTGATTTTAATGGATATAAACAAGAATATCATTTACACCAGCTTTAGTCAGGAAAACATGAATCTTCACCGTATTGAATTTAATAAAATTGTTGCAGAAAATTTGCTGAGTGGTCAGGATCAGATTTACAATACTGTTTACTTCTTTTCCGGCAACAGCTCGGAATATGTCTTCTCAAAGCTGTTATATGAAGACGGCAGGGCGGCAGGCTTTGTTACATTATATCTCAACGGAAATGACTGGAGTAAGCTCTTATCGGAATATCAGTATGACTGCATCATCACCAATCAAAATGGAGATATCATCTACTGCTCCAAAAGCGGTTTTCTACCGGAACGAGGAACCAATAAATTTCGCAAAAACGACGCACAGCGTATTTCCAACATTAAGGGCATTCGCTATATCCTTTCCTCCCGCACCCTTCCCGACAATAGGGCGGTACTCTATTCACTGATTTACACTCCGGGCAATACAATATATATTTTACTGGGTGTACTGACAATACTTATTCTTGGAACCGTTTGGCTTGTCATGTTCAGAAAAATGTCGCAGATGATGGCCGAAAAAAACGCTGCCTCCCTGGGCCTTTTGGTGGATGAAATGCGGATAATCCGACGGGGAGACAACAGGCATATTATCCGCATTGAAAGCGGTGATGAATTTGAGGAGATTGCGGCGCAGATTAATAAAATGCTTACGAGTATTAACGAGCTTAATACTCGTAACACTGACCTCATTAAGCTAAACAGCATGGTTGAAATGCGAAATCTGCAGACACAAATCAACCCGCATTTTATCTACAACTCACTGGACACCATTAAATATCTGATTTTAACCGATGGGGAAAAGGCGGCTCATTTACTTGAGAGGTTTACCCATATCCTCCGGTACAGTATTAATAATACCAAGCAGGACGTGCTCCTTTCCGAGGATATAATATACATTGAGGACTATTTGTATGTGCAAAAAACAAGGTTTGGCGACCGATTTATCTGCAGTATTGATATTGAAGAATGCTGCAGCCGCATGCTCATCCCAAAGCTTTTACTCCAACCCCTTATTGAGAACAGCATCAAATACGGTTTTAAAAAGCATATGAACCTAACGGTGTCGATTAGAGGATGGTGTGATAAGGAATACCTCTTCCTGCAGGTAATTGACGATGGACCGGGTGTTTCTGAGGAGGAACTGGAGCAACTGCGGAAGATGATGGTGTCGGAGAAAATAATGACTGAGCACAACGGCCTGCAAAACCTTTGCAGGCGCATTATGCTGGAATATGGAGAAGGCTGTGGGCTGTTTATAGACAGTGTAGAGGGGAAATCCTTTACAGTGACTGCAAAGCTTCTTTGCCGGAGGGTTTAGGATGTATAAGGTAGTATTAGTAGAAGATGAGGATATACTACGAAAGGGAATTAAGCATTCTGTACCATGGGAACAGTACTTATGCGTCGTAGTGGGAGAGGCGCGTAACGGGGTGGAAGGCAAGGAGCTCATCCTTTCACTGAGCCCCGATATCGTTATCACCGACATCAATATGCCCGTGATGGACGGACTCCAGATGATTGCCGAAACAAAAGACAGAAGCTATGCCACGATTATTCTGACCGGCTACTCGGAGTTTGAATACGCAAAAGAGGCTATTAAGTACGATGTATCCGATTATCTCCTTAAGCCCTTAAACATGAAGGAAATGGCTGAAGCGCTTGAACGTGCCGTTCTGGAGTGCAGAAACATAGAAATCTTAAGAAATCAGAACCAAAGCGCCGCTGAATTGAAAAATATTTCACTGATTGATCACAAAGAAAATAAAGAAGACGAAGACCCGGTTGTGAGGCAAATACTGGGGTATATTGCAAAAAATTATACCCAAAAAATAACGCTTTCCGACCTTTCTGAAAAATTGTTTTTCTCGGATCGGTACATCAATCAGCGGTTTCAAAAATCTCTGAACACTACCGTCATCGAGTATTTGAATCGATACCGTATGCAGCAGGCACTTCTGCTTTTGCAGCAAGATAAGCTGTCCATCTCGGAAATCGCCAGAGAATGCGGCATAGGGGATTATAAATATTTCAACCATGTGTTCAAAAAATATATGGGCTGCTCTCCTATGGAATATAAGCGTAAAATCCGCTGAGCAGGTTTTTAGCAGGAATGAATCGAGCCTTTTTATGCCCGGATGTAATGTGCAAACTGTTCGGTTTTTTTCTTATTTGTTCTATAATTTGGGTATTCCTTATATAGTTGCATGTTATAGGATGTAATAAGAGGGTCCGACGGACCACAATTTTATGAGGAGGATTTGAATATGAAAAAAGCATTAGCCATTCTACTGAGCCTGCTTATGATTGTTTCCTTTGCCGGTTGTGTCAGCGTAACGCCGCCTGCACCCACACAAGGCAGCCAGACACCAGAGTCCGGAACACCGTCTGCAGCACAGACGGGTGGGAAGCTTGTCGTCTATTCACCGAACTCTGAGGGATTAATGAATGCAACCATTCCACTTTTTGAAGAAAAGTATGGAATTGACGTGGAAGTTATACAGGCAGGCACGGGCGAGCTGATTAAGAGAATTCAATCTGAAAAAAATGACCCCTATGCCGACGTATTGTTTGGCGGCTCCTGGTCGCTGGCTTATGACAATAAGGATTTGTGGGAGATGTATGTATCCCCGAATGACAAGAATGTTATCGATGCATATAAAAACACCTGTGGCTTTATCACCGGAAACGTGCTGGACGGAAGCTGCCTGATAGTGAACACCGACCTCATCGGTGATATCAAGATTGAAGGCTATGCCGATCTTCTCAACCCTGCGCTCAAGGGTAAGATTGCTACCGCGGACCCGGCCAACTCATCTTCAGCCTTTGCCCAGCTCACCAATATACTCAAGGCTATGGGCGGATATGAGGACGAAAAGGCATGGGGGTTTGTCAAGGATCTGTTTGCAAACATTGACGGCAAAATTTCCCAGAGCTCTTCGGGCGTATACAAAGGCGTTTCTGACGGCGAATATCTGGTAGGTTTGTCCTATGAAGACCCTTGCGCACAGCTTGTAAGAGACGGCGCACCTGTAAAGGTTATTTACCCCAAGGAGGGTGCAGTCTATCTGCCGGCATCAGCAACCATTATCAAGGGAGCAAAGAACCTGGATAACGCCAAGCTTTTCATAGACTTTATCATCAGCGAAGAGGTTCAGAATATTTGGGGAACCACGCTGACCAATCGCCCGGTCCTGAAAAACAGCAAAACCAGCGACTTTATGATTCCCATGTCCGAGATTTTTGTTATTGAGGAAGACATCCCCTATGTTAGTTCGCACAAGAAAGAAATTGTTGCAAAGTATACGGATATATTTACAAGCCTTCAGAGCAAATAGCATTCATTAGCCACGGAGGAATGATATGAGTAAAATTTATGCCAATAACCTTGTTAAGAAATACGGGAATAACACTGTTGTTTCTGATTTGAGTATGGAAATTAAAAGCGGAGAACTTTTTACTCTTCTCGGCCCTTCGGGCTGTGGTAAAACCACGCTGCTTCGTATGGTTGCAGGGTTCAACTCGATAGAAGGCGGCGAAATATTTTTTAATGAAACTCGTATGAATGATATAGACCCCAGCAAGCGGAATATTGGCATGGTTTTTCAAAACTATGCCATATTCCCTCATATGACAGTCCGGGATAACGTAGCCTTCGGCCTGAAAAACAGGAAGCTGGGCAAAGTGAAAATTCAGGAAGAAACCGAAAAATATCTAAAGCTGATGCAGATTTCACAGTATGCAGACCGCATGCCCAGCCAACTCTCCGGTGGGCAGCAGCAGCGTGTGGCCCTTGCGAGGGCGCTGGTCATATCACCTGAGGTTCTGCTGATGGACGAGCCTCTTTCAAATCTTGATGCAAAGCTTCGTTTGGAAATGCGCAGCGTTATCCGACATACCCAGCAAAATGTCGGCATCACCACGGTTTATGTTACGCATGATCAGGAAGAGGCAATGGCGATCAGCGATACCATTGCGGTCATGAACAATGGGGTTATCCAGCATGTGGGCAGCCCAAAGGAAATATACCAAAGGCCCCGAAATGTATTTGTCGCAACCTTCATCGGGCGTACCAATATTATTCCGGCAAGGGTAGAGCAGGGGGCGGTCGTCTTCTCAAATGGTTACCATGTACAGATGGAGAGCATTATACATGCAGATGGACAGGATGTGCTCTGCTCTGTGCGTCCCGAAGAGTTCATCATTATTCCCGGGAGCGGCGAGGGAATCAAAGGTGTTGTGAAGGAGTATACATATCTGGGGCTGAATACCCACTACATGGTGGAGCTTGAGGATAATACCTCAGTGGAGATTGTGGAGGAATCCTCGATGGAGGAAGAGCTTAAGCCGGGACAGAATGTACTGCTGCAGGTGAAAAAGCATAAGATCAATATTTTCAATCAGGAGGGCAACGTGAACCTTTTAAGGAGCGAGGCTTATGAAGGATAATAGCAAATTTCGTTTTGATATCTGGGGAATCATCACCCTTTGTACCATCGCAGTATATATTCTGTTTCTGATTTATCCTATGGCGAATCTGGCCAGGCAGGCTGTTGTCGATAGCCAGACAGGTGAGCTTACCCTATCTAATTTTATTAAATTTTTCTCTAAGAGCTACTATTTCGATACGCTGCTGAACAGTTTTAAGGTATCAATTTCGGCAACGGTGTTTTCTATTATCATTGGAGTACCCCTGGCATACTTCCTCACGATATATAAAATCAGGGGAAAGTCGATGCTGAACATTCTCATTATTTTGGCATCCATGTCCGCTCCGTTCATTGGCGCCTACTCATGGATTATGCTGCTGGGCAGAAGCGGTGTCATCACAGGATTTTTAGCAAGTTGCGGCATAAACTTCCCGGATATTTACGGTTTCGGTGGTATTGTGCTGGTCATGTCCCTTCAGCTTTTCCCGCTGGTCTTTCTATACGCAAGGGGTGCATTGAAGAATATCGATAATTCACTGATTGAGGCGGCAAACAATCTGGGCTGTTCGGGGATAAAATGCTTCATAAAGATTGTAGTCTCTCTGATGATGCCCACGTTGCTCGCGGCAGGCCTGCTGGTGTTCATGCGATCCTTTGCGGATTTTGGTACCCCCATGCTCATCGGTGAGGGATATCGCACCTTTCCGGTGGTTCTGTACACCGAATTCATCAGCGAGGTGGGGAGCGATGATGGGTTCGCTGCGGCCATTGCAATTATCGCTATTATTATTACAACAGTGGTATTTCTGATACAAAAGTACATTTCCAACAAAAAATCCTTTGCACTGAATGCATTGAATCCAATGATAGAAAAAGAGCCTAAAGGCATGATAAAGCCATGGGTTTACTTTTTCAGCTATTCAGTCGTAGGCCTCGCCGTCCTCCCACAGCTGTATGTAACCTATACATCCTTTAAGAATACAGCGGGTAAAATATTTAAACCGGGTTATTCACTCAATAGCTATGCAACCGCATTCGGAAAGCTGGGCAGGAGCATCCAGAATACCATCGTAATTCCGCTGATTGCATTTGTTTTCATCGTTTTACTGGCGATTATGATAGCATATCTTGTAGTTCGCCGCAGAAATGCGCTGACGGGCACGGTGGATATACTTTCCATGATACCCTACATCGTTCCCGGTACAGTACTGGGTATAGCACTGCTCACAGGGTTTAACCAGCGTCCGCTGATATTGAGTGGTACAATTTTGATTATGGTGGTGGCACTCATTATACGCCGACTTCCTTACACGATTCGCTCCTCGGTGGCAATTTTGCAACAGGTACCCATGAGCATGGAGGAAGCCGCAGTTTCATTAGGCGCCAGCAAAATGAAGTCCTTCTTCTGCGTCACGGTACCAATGATGGCTACGGGCATTGTAGCAGGCGCAATTTTAAGCTGGGTTACCATGATAAGCGAGCTGTCTACTGCTATTATCCTTTACACCGGAAAAACAAAAACCCTGACAGTTGCAGTATATACAGAAGTGTTGAGGGGCAACTACGGCGTTGCCGCGGCACTTTCAACAATACTAACCTTGCTGACGGTGGTTTCCCTGCTGGTGTTCAACAAGGTCAACCGCGGAAAGGACATCAGCATATAATTCAACGGGGTCAGGCTTGAAATATTCCCTATCAAATGGAAATATTTCAAGCCTGACCCCCTGCTTTGATAAACAGAATCTGATTCAAACCCTCTACCACCGCGTCGTATTCAAAATCCTGAAACATCCGGGCATATATCATTTCATCGGTATAGTTGGAATCCTTGATGGCTTCCATATACCTTGTGCTTCTCATGCCGAATATTTTCTCCCGGAAGCTGATGTTTTGATTTTTTACAGCTTCGTTTATCAGTATTTTTTTGTAATGATCCTTGTATTGGGCATACATGCTGGGGTTGTTGACGATTTGTTCTTCAAAGAGCCTGTTATATTTGGCGGCTCCAGCCTGTCCGGCTTTAATCCAGTTCAGGATATCTTCTTTTGTATACCGGGATTCATTTCCCTATACGTCCTTGTATCGTTCCGTAAAGTATGCTCTATATTTTGCACCGCATTGCCGGTAAAAACACCGATATAGCTGCTAACGCCGTTAACCGCCTTTTTGACGTAATCGATCGCTTTCGCGATTGGATTAATTGAACTGAGAGCATCCCATAAAACCTCGCCTATGGCTTCAAGCCCTTTATCCACATTGCCGTCCAGTATCTGTTCCAGGGCATCGAGCATCTTCAGAGCTGGAATTCTGTCCGCCAGCAGATCCCTGAGCTTGCTCCGGTTCGGATCATCCTGGCTTACCCCCATGGCGTCAAGGATTTCTTCAATCTCCTGCAAACTGCCGTTGCTATACATCGTCCTGACATCTTCAGCGTATACAGGTTGTACCAAGACTAGAGACAAGCTGGTTGTAATGACTGAAAGGACTAGAATCATACTGATGAGCCGTTTAAATAAAAACATAAGCTTCCCCCCGTGTTCTTCTTATGGAATGGCCCTATAGCTGAATTGTTTTTTTGTTACGTTCCGGGGGGCAAATAACCGAAGAGGTGTTTTTGCAGGCCGGAGTATTAAAAACTGTTCAGCATGCAGTAATTTTGATTTTCCCAGAAAAATTTTCAGACATCAATATTTACCCGGTATTGATATCTGAAAAACCAATATTCACGGGTTCTGTTAACAATATTTTTGAACTGAAAGAGGGAAGAGTAGTGGAAGATGATAAAACGTTTTATCTCAATATTTAAAATCGGGGTTAACTACCAAACATAATCAACAAATAAAGTGGTATATTGTTCCAAAATAAAAGAGAATTTTGCCGAAGAAAGTCGTATTATCTAATGTGTACCCCATGTCAAGGACATTTTAAGAATTGCATCTTGTAAACAGTGATACTCCATGGTAATATATGTCTACTTTTCCAACGTGGAAGATAGGGCAACGCGGGGACGCGACCCGAGCGCC
>JAAYJG010000008.1 GCA_012523055.1 Ruminiclostridium sp.
CGAAACGATCTCCCGTGCATATATTATGAACAGAGATATATTTACAAATAAGTGTGACGAATGCATCGTCACACTTTGTTCGTAAAGGATACACAGGAGGTCAACTCATGGAAACCATGTATAAAGGTAATATTAATGGTCCGACGACAATGCTGACTTCAACAATCTCTGCAACAGCCACTTCCATCACTGTCCAAAACGGTTCAGTATTGCCGGACGCCCCGAATATCGCGGTGATAGGGTCGGGGAATGCTGCTGAAACCATTGTCTATGGGGCAAAAAGCGGGAATACCTTGAATTTGGTAACCCGTGGCTTTGAAGGCAGTCCGCTTCCGTGGCCGGCCAATACTGAAGTCGTCCGACGTTTTACGGCGTATGATTACAATGCATTGGTAGACAACATTCAAATGTTGAAGGCACAAATAGATAACATAAACACAGGAACAAATAAAACTTCCGATATTTTATCCTTTGCAAACGATGTGAAAAATAACGTATCTCTGCTGATGTCGCAAACCCAGGTCAACTTGACAGTCCCATTGTTTTCCAACATGGTAATCCCTTTCGGAAACAAATACTATGTGAATTCCCAACAGGGTAATAACAATGCGGACGGCTTAACCCCGGGAACCGCCAAACGAACCATTACTGCAGCCATCGCTTTGGCACAGGACAACCACCATGATATCATTTTTATTAAGGGCGGAACGTATACGGAAGCAGTGAATTTAAACAAGAGTACCACCTGGCTTGTGGGTTACGACGGAGATGTCTTGATTAACGGAATCAACAGGCGTGTGGTGAATGCAAATGGTACTGTCATACCCAAAAACAACCGAACACCCAATATTTCTGTAAATGCCCCTTACTGTATCCTCATGAACCTTGATTCGGTGAATTCACCGTATTTAGGAATTGATCTGGGTCCTCAGTGCAACTACAGCATGATCATCAATTGCACCGCCATTGACGGTGCGGATGTGGGGATGATTTGCTCGGACATATTCGGCAGTCCAACCGGCGAGGCTGCTTCGTTCAATCAACTCATCGGTTGCACTTCCGCGTATAATTACGATTTTGACTCCATGCTCATTGGAGATCCTCCCGGAGCCCATGCGGATGGTTTTGAAAACGAAGGTATTAAAAATCACTATATAAAATGTACTGCCTATGCAAACAGTGATGATGGGTTTGATATGTACAGAGCAAATATGTCCAATTTATATCAATGCACGGCGTTTTACTCCGGCAGAGCGGAGTTGGCATATCAGGGCTCCAGAAACAGGGCAGCTGAGAAAGCTCTCGTTGGGAATCCAGTTGTGCAGGGTGACGCCATGAACTTTAAGATGGGTCCGGGAAACGGGGTTCGTACGGATACAGTAGTGGACGGAGGTGCCGACTGCAAGGCCATCGGGTGTTTATCCGCCTATGCCCGATTGATGGGTTATACAAACAATCAGGCTTTAAAAATGGTTTTGGTTCATTGCACCGGGATCGGAAATCTTAACCGGAACTTCTTTTCCGATGTGTCCCCTTACGGCGAAGAAGAAATACTGGCGCAGAATTGCTTAAGCTATGCCGGTGGCAGAACTGATACCTTATATGGAAACTCAATACAAAATACAAACTCATGGAACCTTGGAGTTACCGTAAGCGCCAGTGATTTCGTCAGCCTTGACCCAAACAGTCCCAGCTTTGGTGTATTGGCAGCCAATAGCCCCCTGAGAAACAGAAACGATTTGGTGAATGACGGTTATAATCTTGCCGGGAACAATGATCTTGGCTGGTCTGAAGTGCTGGATGTCATGCCGAAAATCACCTATCAGGCTTAGCCTGTGAACGAATATTTACTTCAATGAGCGCTTACGCGAAATATATGCCAAACCGCGTTTTTGCTTGCAAAATACGTATGGGTGTTGAAAAGGCGCCTCCTGCACACAAAAACACCATTGTTTTTATGTGTGACTTACGCGTTTTGTGTACAATCAGTTCATAGAGTTCATAGTTATGAATGGTTCGAGAGCATTTGCTAAAAAGGTGGGGCATACGCCCCTCTTTTTAGCAAGGCAAAAAAACATTCCACAAGATTATTTCGAAAGCTCCGAAAATTCACGGAGCTTATCCAGCCTTGCATTGCGAAAGTATAATGCAAAATCAATGGTAACCATCAGAAAGTTCAGAACATAAAAAATAAACACGTAAGTCATTTTTCCGTAGAAAATCTTGCTGAGAATCCCGCAGGCATAACCTAACAGGATAAAAATAATAAAAACAATACTTTTCCCCTTGTTGGTTCCTGATCTGAAAGATTTTAGAATGGATACAGGCCAGGAGATACCAAAGCATATGACCATCGCAGCTTCAAAGACCTCTGCCAAGCAAAATTCCTCCCATTGTTGAATATGAGCAAAAGAAACAGACCAGTCTGACAGGACTGGAAAGCTACAGCCATTATACCAGCAGAAGAAATAGCCTGCAATGAATCTGCTTAAATTCTTCGAAAAATCTGAGAAATACTAGTGTGATAGCACACCTCAGTATGCCGATACCAGTACCTCAAAACAATATTCACAGGTTGAGGTGGAAAAGTTGAGTTACATCAGAACTGTTTTGTTTTCTTTCAGGGTTGTGACAACCAATGCACCCAGCAAGGCTATTCCGCAGTATCCCACTAATGGATATAGATATCTGACCAGATTTGAAAACCCAAGGCTGCTTGCGAGCAAAGCTGCTGCTGCGGTACACACAACCACAATCTTCCCTGTTTGTGGTTTCCTATGCATGCTGATCATTCTGGAGGAAAAGCCAAAAAGCGCTCCGACTGCCGTTGTATATATCTCCGCAATTAAAACGATGGCATATAATATTTGAACAATCGGTGAAATCTCTCCTGCAATAAAAATCATTGGCACTTC
>JAAYJG010000039.1 GCA_012523055.1 Ruminiclostridium sp.
ACTGAAGGGCATTTGATAAAATGCTCGCGGACCGTTCATAATTATCAGAGATAATTATGAACTAGTTGCACACAAAACGCGCAAGTCACACACAAAAAAATAGATGTTTTTGCGTGTAGAAAGCGCTTTCAGCGCCCGCGTTTTGGCGCACAATTCGCGCAAGCGCTCATTGAACTGTGGCGGTTCAAGCTTTGCTGCATCTACCACAGAAAATTATCTTTCAGACAGGAGGATGATCCATGGCAAAAATGTTGATTTGTGATGATGAAGCAGGCTTAAGAGCCGTTATCAAACGATATGCCTTGTTTGAAGGGCACGAGGTTTTTGAAGCCTGTGACGGTATGGAAGCAGTAGAGCTATGTAAAACCAAAACCTTTGACATCATTATCATGGATGTGATGATGCCGGAACTTGATGGTTTTTCAGCGGTGAAAGAAATCCGCAAAACCGCGGATACGCCGGTTATTATGCTTTCTGCCCGGGGTGAGGAATACGATAAGGTTTTGGGCTTTGAGTTGGGTGTGGACGACTATGTGGTAAAACCCTTTTCGTCAAAGGAGATCATGCTTAGAGTCAGCGCAATTCTCAGACGCATGAAAGCATCTCAACCCCCCAAAGAACAGGATGGGCATATTATTTTTGAAAAAGATGGTTTTTTGGCAGATTTAACTGCCTACAAGGTGTTTATTGACGGAACACAGGTAGAAATGGCTCCAAAAGAATATGACCTTTTATTTTTTCTTATTCGCAACAAAAATATTGCTGTACCCAGGCAGAAGATACTGACCGAGGTATGGGGATATGATTATTACGGTGATGATCGCACACTTGATACCCACATGAAATTACTTCGCAGGCACATGGGAAATTATGCAGGATTCATCACAACACTTAGAGGATTGGGGTATCGTTTTAATGGATAAGCTAAAATTAAAATGGAAAATCTTCATTTTCATGCTTGCTTTTTGCAGTGTTTTGCTCTTGATCCTCTGGCTTTTTCAAACGGTGTTTTTAAGCGACTTCTATAAAATGATACGGCGAAATGATCTTCATGAGGCTATGGCTCTTGTTGAGGAAAATATCAACAGTACCGATTTAAGAGAGATTCTGTTTCAGCTTGAAACAGATAAAAGCGTGATAGTATCTCCCACCAAAGATTTTGTAAAACCTCAAACTCCACGGCCAGATGGCAGGGGTGGTTTACCGCCCGAAACAATTACCGAAACAAAAGAGTTTACCCTGTCAAACGGGCAAGTGATCTCCTTTACCTTCTATGCCATGATAACACCTGTAAACGCTACAGTATCGACCTTGCAAATACAGTTGTATATGATTACAGTCATCATGATATTTGCTTCTGTCGTAATTGCGCTTGTGTTGTCAGATGTAATTGCAAAGCCCCTTGTACGCCTGAATAGCGGAGCTAAAAAGCTTTCAAAGGGAAATTACAACCCTGATTTTAATGGAAACGGATACCTGGAGGTGAAAGAGCTTTCCGATACCCTTAACTCGACCGCAATCGAGCTTTCAAAGGTTGATGCGTTGCGGCGGGAGCTTATTGCAAATGTTTCACACGATTTAAGAACACCTCTTGCCTTAATCTACAGTTATGCGGAAATGATGCAGGATTTTCCGGATGAAATTACCACGACACAGGTACAGACCATTATGTCGGAAACCAAGAGGCTTTCATCTCTTGTAAATGATATTCTTGATGTATCCAGGCTCGAAACGGGCACAATGGAGCTTCATACGCGTACCTACAGCCTCACCGAAAGCATTGATAAAACAGTTTCGCGGCTTTCGGAACTATTAAAAAATGAGGGCTATTCTATTGTGTTCGAGCATTCTGAAGATGTATATGCCACAGCGGACGAGGCGAAAATCACCCAGGCTATTTACAACTTACTTACCAATGCTGTTAATTCCAGTACGAATGACAAGCATATTGTTGTAAGACAAAGCAGGGCACAAAATAAAGT
>JAAYJG010000334.1 GCA_012523055.1 Ruminiclostridium sp.
CGAAGCTGCACCGCTGTGGTTTCACTGCCCGCAACGGAGTTACAGAAGACAATGCATTGTTTGTGTAAACTTTTATTGTAAATATATTGCCAAATCCCATTCATCTCTTGACTCCACACAGAACATGTGTTCTAATATTGGTAGTGGATGGCGTTGGGGGAAACCTGCGAGGCCATTGCCCGTTTCTTCCATTGTATGTTTTCGGTCTGCCTTTTACAAGAGGGATGGAAGGTGAATCACCGCAAGGTGTTAAAGGATAAGGGTACTATCATGGACTGGAAGGATGACGAAGCATATTCCTACAGCTTTGAAGAAGACTGGGAGGGTCAGGGCACGGCTATTCCGCCCCGGCCAGACTGTCTGGGCAGCTATGAACCTGAACCGGAACCAGAACCCTGCTGCGAGGAAGAATCGCAATACCAAAGTTTCGCTAACGGTAAAAACAGGCAATCTGCAGTGGTGGGTACCGATGGGTATAACAGGCGGGGGGTCGCTAACGACCGTAGCAGGCAATCCACAGTGGGGGTTGCGGATGGTAAAAACAGAAAACCCCTGGCAGGTGTTGCCCCCTCGCGGATGAAGCAGCTGAAAACGCTGTATCAATCTGTCGTACGCCTGAACCAGGAAAGGAATGAAAATTCCTTTGTCAGGGAAGCCCAAAAACACGCCAATGATATGGGTGAAAAGGCTCGCCATGTGCCTTTCCGGTCTTATTGGCCCACCTATGAAGCCATGTCACAAAGGCAGAAGGAATGGTATTTTTATCTCCGTTCGCAGCTTCGGCAGGGGAAATACCCGAAAACCGATCTGTCCTATTTGTTTGTCTATATTTATGAAATCATCAATCAGGTGGGGGTCAACGACGCCACCGATGGTTTTTTACAGTTGTGTGGTTTGTGGAGTGCTTATCGCAGCACCTATTCTATCCTCGATAAGTATTTGGTGTTGTGGGTGCAGGACTATATCCTGATCTATGCCAATGGGGACTTTACAACCATGATGACAAGAGTTCCCGATAAATCCCTGTTAACCCTGTTTCCCGATTCTCTGGCGGGCTGTTTCATGGAAAACCCCACAGCTGGCTTCACCCTCGATTTTATCAGCCGCTTCTCTGACTACCGCTTTCACACCGGACAATTGGCCAAAAGCAGCCAGGGGGGGTATTTCCTCTCACTGCTGCCGAAAGTGTTCCAGGAAGTGAATCAAAGCCTGTTTCAAGAAAAGGGCAAAGGTATCTTTGGTATATACAGGCCTGTGCACAGCAACGGCAAACGGCGGATTGCCTTTCAAAACGCCATATACAGCGGCCCGGTCACTTCGGTGTGCCAGGACGAAATACCCTATTCCAACTATCCACCGCTGCGCAGTTTTTTTACGTCGGTTATCAAGGAAACCGAAAACCGCCTGCGCGAGCAGGCACAAATCAGGGGAAGGCTTCGGGGCATCGAGCTGGAGCCAAAGGTTCTTTCGGTGATACAGTCGTTTGTCATCAGCCAGCTTTGTAAAGTGGTTCCCGACGATGAAAAGAAGAAGATTCAGGTCGATAGGGATCGAATTGTCCAGCTGCTTGAAGAATCCAATCTCATCCGCCAAAGGCTGCTCGAGGGTATCGATGAAATCACAAGAGGAGTCCGTACGAACGATGCTCCTTTTTCTCAGGATGGGAATACTTCCTGCGAGAATGATGAGTGTTATGAAAATGGTGAGCCTGTTGATCTTTTGGAGACACAGCCGGGTGGGTGTACCTCTTCAGGTGAACGGGTAATTACAGTTGCTGATTGTCCTTTTGTAAAAACAACGCATTCCTGTTTAGACAGCCCTATACAACTTGCCTTTAGCCTGGAAGAGCCTGTAATAACTCATAGGGTAGGCATTGTAGAAGCCAGAAAAGGCATGGTGGAAGCCAAAGATTCTATTGTGAAAACCAAAGATTTTATGGCGGAAGCAAAAGAAAGCATTATGGAAACCAAAGGCACTTGGGCTGCGGAGCAAAGTCCAGCCCGTACTGCTCTTCAAAGCAGCGGACAAACTCCTGAATGTGAGCTTTCAGGGGCTGGCTTGCTGAAGCATAATCTTACGCAAAACCAACAAAGCCTCATGGCGTTTATCCTGCAAAACGGCGGTGAAGTGGGCGCGGATTTGATCAGCCACGTTTTTCCCCAACTGTTTCTCGAACTGGAAATGGATGAAATCAATCAACAGGCTATGGAAGCACTGGGGGACATCATTCTTGCTACAGAAGGCGGGCAGTGGCTGGTATATGATGAATACATGGCACAATTGGAAGGGGTTTTTAAATGAATATTCTGAAGGTTCCCAAACGGGTTTCCACAGCGTTGCTGAACTCACTCAGCGCGGGGGTTACACCAAGAATTGGGCTGGAATACATGGCGGTGGGAAGAAAACGTGAAATAGAAACGCTGTTGGAGGATCTGGTCAATATCCGGGAGGGTGGTTCCATTTTCCGTATCATCGTGGGGCGGTATGGCAGCGGTAAAAGCTTTCTGCTTCAGATCATCCGCAATTATGCCATGGACAGGGATTATGTCGTTATCGACGCCGACCTGTCCCCTGAAAGGAAGCTCACCGGCAACCGCGGCAGCGGCCTGGCCACCTACCGCGAGCTGCTGCAGAACATGGCCACCAAGGTCAGGCCTGACGGCGGTGCCTTAAATGCCATCCTGGAGCGGTGGATCGCCGCTGTTCAAATGCAATTGATGAAGGAGGAGGGTCTTTCATTGAATGATCCCCTGCTTACCGAACGCATGGAGCTAAGCATTATGCAGGCTATCCACCGCATGGACGATCGCGTTCACGGCTATGATTTTGCCAGGGTGCTCAGTACTTTTTGGCAGGGACATCGCACCGGCAACGACGAAATGAAGAACGCCGCGCTGAAGTGGCTCAGGGGGGAATATCAAACTAGAACCGAAGCCAATACCGAGCTCGGGGTTCGGGTGATCATCGACGATGATACCTGGTTCGACTATATCAAGCTGTTTTCCGATTTTGTAATGCAGCTGGGTTATGCAGGCCTGATCATGCTGCTGGATGAAGGCGTGAATCTTTACAAAATATCCAATACACAGTCTCGCAACAATAACTACGAAAAGCTGTTGAACATGTTTAATGACGCAATGCAGGGGAAGGTGCAGGGGTTGGGAGTATATCTGTGCGGCACACCGCAGTTCGTCGAGGATAACCGACGCGGCCTGTTCAGCTATGAGGCGCTTCGGACAAGATTGGCCGGAAGCCGATTTGCCAAAGAGCTGAAGGATATGCAGGGGCCATTGATCTATCTGGACAAACTGACCTACGAAGAGCTTTTTGTGTTGCTGCATAAAATCCTTGAAATTCATATTATCCACTATGGTTGGGAATGCGGGGTTTGTGAGGACGACTTGCTTTTCTTCCTGCAGCAGGCTGTAAACCGCATTGGGGCTGATGAATGGCTGACACCCCGGGAAATCGTGCGGGACTTCATCTCTGTTTTAAACCTGGTGCGGCAAAACCCGGAGCAAACGTTTAAAAGGCTTGTTACCGGAGACCTTTTTAAAACCACCCATCCGGCAGAGGATAACGATATTGAAGAAAATGATGCGGCGGAGTTTAATTTATGAGCGAAAATGTTTTTTACCGATTGGCACCCTTCATCCAGGAATTCATTTACCGTAATAATTGGACCGAGCTTCGCGCCATTCAGGTGGAGGCTTGTCGTGTCATCTTTGAAACCGATGCTCACTTGCTGCTGTCCTCCGGTACGGCTTCGGGGAAGACGGAAGCGGCGTTCCTTCCCGTTTTAACCCTTTTAACCGAGGACCCACCGGCATCGGTTGGCGTACTTTACATTGCCCCGATAAAGGCATTGATCAACGACCAGTTTTTGAGGCTGAACGACCTTTTGAAGGAAGCGGATATCCCGGTATGGCACTGGCATGGGGATGTATCCGGTTCCCACAAGCAAAAAATGATCAAGAACCCCTCGGGGGTACTGCAAATCACGCCGGAATCTCTTGAAAGCCTGCTGATCAATAAAAACCGGGATTTGGTGAGAATCTTCGGGGATCTTCGTTTTGTTGTGATCGACGAAGTCCACGCATTCATGGGAACGGATCGCGGCATTCAGGTTTTGTGCCAGCTGGAAAGGCTGCAGCGGTATATCCGCACCAAGCCCAGACGGATTGGGTTGTCCGCAACCCTTGGGGATTATACCCTTGCTGAAAAGTGGCTGGCTTCAGGCACCGACAAGGCCGTTCATACCCCGCAGGTCAGGTCAGGTTCCCAGAAGGTGCGCATCGCGGTGGAACATTTCTATGAAGAGCCTGATGATGGAAATAAAAAAAAAGCCCTTTTAGTACCGGGTAACTCTTTTGATTTGAATTTCCGTAACAATCAGGGGGAGGCCCCAGCCCATCCACAGCCTTTCTGGAACTACCTTTATGAAAAAACTTTGAACCGAAAATGCATTGTTTTCTCAAACCTGCGCGAACACGCAGAATCCTCAATCGCGACCTTAAGGCAAATTGCAGAACTAAGAAACACGCCTGATATTTATCATGTGCACCACGGCAGTATTTCAGCTTCGCTGCGCGAGACGGCAGAGACAACGATGAAAGAAATGAACGGGCCTGTGGTGATCGGTGCTACTGTATCACTGGAGCTGGGTATCGATATCGGGAGGCTGGAGAGAATCATTCAGCTGGAGGCTCCTGCTTCGGTTTCGTCTTTCCTGCAGCGGCTTGGAAGATCGGGCCGCAGGGGAAACCCTTCTGAAATGTGGTTTTTATGCCGTGAGCAAAAGCCTTCCGGAGTGCCATTGCTGCCTTACCAGATCCCCTGGAGGCTTTTGCAGTCTGTAGCCATTATCCAGTTGTATTTTGAAGAACGCTGGGTGGAACCGGCTGTCAGCCGGAAATATCCTCTGTGCATGCTTTATCACCAAACCATGAGCATCATTCTTTCCATGGGAGAGATTTCCCTGGCCAGCCTTGAAAAACGTATTCTTGGTATGGCCTGCTTTTCCCAGATTACCCCGCAGGATTTCCGGATGCTGATCGATCATCTGGTTTCATTGGAACATTTGCAGTTCACCGAAGAGCAGGGGCTTATCATCGGTCTGGAGGGTGAGAAGATCACATCAAGCTTCCGGTTTTTGGCCGTGTTCCCCGAGGATGACGAATACACGGTCAATTCGGAGACAGGGCAGATCGGGAAAATTGAAATCCCGCCCCCCGTGGGGGAAAGGATTACGATTGCGGGGCGGAACTGGGAAGTGGTCGATTTTGACATGAAGCAAAAAACGGTGTTTGTGAAAAAAGTGAAGGGGAAAATCAACACCTTTTGGGTGGGCGGCTCGATGCATATCCATAACCGGGTGGTTGCCAACATACGCAAGGTTTTATCCGAAAACTGTGATTATCCGTGGCTGAAGCCGGGGGCAGCCAGCAGGCTGGCAGAAACAAGGGCTCTTGCCAAAAAAACCGGGCTGCTTGAAAAGCAGGTATTCAGCCTTGGAGGGAATACCGTTATGCTGTTACCGTGGCTGGGTTCGGTAGATTATCATGTGCTCAGGGCGTTCATCCAGCATTTCCTGAAGGAGCGCTTTGACCTGAAAGGCCTGGGCGGACAGGCACCCTATTTTATACTCGCAAGGCTTGGAACGGGCACCATAGAGGAATTCACAGCAGCTTTAGGTGAATTACTGAGCTCAAAGCCAGATCTGTTGACCTGTTTTAGTGCAGATGAGCTGGACGAACTCATCTGCAGTATTGAGTACAAAACACCAAAGTTTAACGGATTCATTCCAAAGCCACTTCTTCACAAGGGTTATGTAACGGATTACGTTCATCTGGAAAATTTACACTTTACAGTGGGCCGGGGCCCAGGTTCCTGTGTAAAAAAGTCAGAATATCCAGACCCACCGCTGGGTTAATTATGCCAAGGGACCTGGGTCCCGACCTCTGATTCAAGCCAAGGTACGTGGGCCCCGCCCTATGTTACCTCTTATGGTACCTGTTAAGCCCCGCCCTCTGGCTAAGGACTCAAGTATTTGTGGATCATTTCCCTGGTAACACCTTTTTCACGGCAAGCCTCCGCATAGAAGGAACCACTGCGTCGCAATATACGCTGCTGGGTTTCAAAGTCCACCTTGATCAGACCAAATGGGGCGGATTCTCCTTCAGCCCATTCAAAATTATCCATCAGCGTCCAATGGTAATATCGCTGCACAGGAATGCCTTCCTTACAAAGCTTGGAAACCTCATGCAGGTGATCATAAATAAATCGGGAGCGGAAGGCGTCTTTTTTATCGCAGGTTCCATTTTCCGTGATCCAGATAGGAGCATTCAGCTTCTTATAATATCTTTTGCATAGCTGTGAAAGCCCCTCCGGATATATTTCCCAACCCAGATCATTTTGAGGGTTTTGTTTGAAGGCCGTGATGCGAAAACCTATGCATTGAACGGCGGAGCGAGTATAGTAATTTATTCCGATAAAGTCATAGAATTTTCCTGTTCCCAGGGGCGCACCCTTTCCAATGGGAAAGCGAAGTTTACCATCCGACATGGACATTACCAGGGCTTCCTGAAACAAATAATCCATGATCTTTGCTGCCAGTTTATCAAAAGGGTTCTTCAGCGAAAGGGGATCAAAAACCCGAAGAGCATGGGCTACTCCAACCTTTGTTTCACCGTTGAACAGGCTTTGCTTCCGTACGCGATGTATGGTCTGGTAAGCCTTGATGTGGCATAGGGTCATGTTTTTATACACCTGCATGACAAGCTTTATGCTCTTCTTCCCTGGAGGACACTCACCGAAGAGGTATCCCAAAACTCCGAAAACACTCGGCTCGTTGATTGTGATGTACTCGCTGACCAGATCTCCCAGGTTTTCAACAACGAAGGTGACGAATCGTTCAAAATAGTCAACCACCTTTTCGTTTTCAAACTCTCCCTCTTCAACCAGCCAAAGGGGGTGAGAGAAGTGATGCAGTGTGACGAGGGGGCGGATTCCGTTGTTGATCAGTTCTTGAATGATATCACGATAATGGAAGATCGCCTCCTGGTCAAATTCCCCCTTGCGGGGTTCAATCCGACTCCAATCCACACTCATCCGATATACCTGATGGTTGAGTTTCTTCATCCATCCAATATCCTGGGCATATCGGTTCCAGTGATCGTTGGCACGGATACAGGTGGAACCATCCTTGATGTGCCCATCCACACACCATTTGTACCAATTGCTTTGTGACATTCCACCCTCAATTTGTGTAGCGGAAGTTGCAGAGCCCATTAAAAAGTCGGACGGCAGTTTAAATGCTTTCATTGGAATCCTCCTTTTCAGAGGTTTTTCAATCGAACTGCATTCATGATTTCAAGTGCATCAACGCGATAATCATCACATATATGCATAAAAATACCAATTGGAGTTCTTGTTTATTAAAGCCGTACTTTTTCAGTAATGTGTTTTTATTCATTGGAATGATTTTCTGCAGTGAAATCATGATTAAATTGATCAAAAACCTGATTTGTATTACTCTCTACCTTATAAACTGTATCATAAGTTCCTGGATATGACAAGGAAATCGGGTACCTGTTCCTAAAGCTTTTAAGGCTTTTTGGCAGAAGAAAATAGCGCGCAAACAATCTCTTTTCAATTTGGTTTCAGTGAAAGAAGCATTAAACCCCGGGAAAACCGGGGTTCATTCTTTTATTACGGGTGATTTTCAGGCTTTGTCGAATTTACTCCAAGCTTTGAGCTGAAAAGTGCTCCCTAAAACAAGTTCATTGAGAAGAGGGGTAATGGAGGTTATTTCAGCTCAATCCCCAGTGCTTCAATCAAGTAGATGGCATTGCGCGTCTTCGACACACCCGGTCTCAGTTTATAATCAAACTTGATTTGCCCATTGTCATAACGCTCTTGAAAATGGTAGTTTGCGATTTGCCCGTTCGTTTCCTTTTCCAGAATCTCCAGCTCCAAATCATGGGTGGATACCATGCCGATGCTGTTCTTTCCGGCCAGCTTTGAAATCAAAACCTTTGCGGCGTGATGGCGGTCATAGGAGTTGGTTCCCTTGAAAATTTCATCCAAAAGGAAAAAGATGCGTCCTTTTGTTTTAACGGCCTCCACAATCATCTTTATCCTCAGCAGCTCGGCATAAAAGCTGGATATGTTTTTCTCCAGGTTGTCGGATATCCGCATACAGGTGCATACATTCATGACCGAACAGGAAAAAGAATGCGCGCATACAGGGGCACCGGAGTAAGCCAGAACGAGGTTCAACCCGATAGTTCTTAAAAACGTGCTTTTTCCCGACATGTTTGAACCGGTTACAAGGATTACCTTTCTGTCGTTGCCCAGCTCGAAGTCATTTGAGATGCGTCCTTTGGTGATTAACGGATGTCCGGCCTGAACGGCTTTAACCAACAGGGTATTGGAATCAATAATGTCGGGCATGACCCAATCCGGATTGTCATGCATCAGGTTTGCCAGGCTGGAAAACGCTTCAAAGGCCGCGATGCCTTCAAACCACTGAAGCAGATTTTTTCCGCACTCCTGCTTCCATTTTTCCA
>JAAYJG010000335.1 GCA_012523055.1 Ruminiclostridium sp.
ATGAAGCTTATTGCTTCTTGTTTAGCCATAATCAACAACCTCCCGAACGTATGTTTTCATATAAATTATACCAAACATGAGTTCGTTATACAAGAGATTACTGATTAAAAGTCATAGTCATTTAATAAAATACAAGTGATCATTAACAGTTTATAGAGAGTTGTGTTATTCAAATGATTATTCATTGCATCCTCCTAATTTCATAACATCTTTTACTAAATACAGATCACATACAACATATTACCATAAAAGAATGTCGTTTAAAAGAAAAATGTGCCATAAGGTGGAATTCCTAACATCATCCAGAATGTCTGCACCGACTTTACTCTGTTTGGACAGCGCAAAAATAAAAATTTAACCAGTTGTACAAAAGTAAATATCACTGAATCAGATGAAGGATGACATCGCTGCGCTCAAGATAGAAGACATACCTATATAGCGACTTATGAACTGATTAAAGGGGGATCGGATAGTACTGACAGCTTCACTCTCTAACTGAAAAATTTGCGTTTCCACCTTGCATTCTATATGAAAATAGGATAAACTTAATAATGTAAACTTAATAAGTTAAGTTTAAAAAGTTGGAGGTGAAAAGTATGGCATATCTATTGGGGGTGGACATTGGTACATCGGGCACCAAAACAGTTTTGTTTGACGAGTTGGGAAACGCCCGGGCCAGTGATCTTCAGGAATATCCCCTTTACCAGCCGAAGAACGGATGGGCCGAGCAGGACCCGCAAGACTGGTGGATGGCAACTTACGTTTCCATTAAAAATGTCCTGGCAAAAAGCGGTGTATCACCCGATGACGTAAAGGGTGTAGGTTTATCCGGGCAAATGCACGGGTTGGTTTTGCTGGACAAAGACAACAAGGTATTGCGCAAATCCATTATCTGGTGTGATCAGCGCAGCAGCGCCGAATGTGAGCAGATCACACAGTTGATCGGCGCAAAGCGTTTGATTGAAATCACCGCAAACCCCGCATTAACCGGTTTTACCGCGTCCAAGATCATGTGGGTGAAGAATCACGAACCTGAAATCTTTGATAAAGCAGTGAAAATCCTGTTGCCGAAAGACTATGTCCGTTACATGTTAACAGGTGAGTTTGCCACGGAAGTGTCCGACGCGAGCGGAATGCAGCTGCTGGATGTACCAAACCGCTGCTGGAGCGATGAGGTTTTGCAAAAGCTGGGGCTGAACAAATCCATGCTGGGCAAAGTGTATGAGTCACAAGAAATCACCGGAACCATTCATAACAGAGCTGCCGAATTGACCGGTTTGAAGCCTGGAACTCCTGTAGTAGGCGGCGGCGGTGACCAGGCTGCCGGTGCTGTCGGAAATGGCATTGTAAAGCCTGGCGTCATTTCTTCAACGATTGGAACCTCCGGTGTTGTTTTTGCTTACACCGACAAGGTTAGTATCGATCCGCTCGGCAGGGTGCATACCTTTTGCCATGCGGTTCCAAACACCTGGCATATCATGGGGGTTACTCAGGCTGCAGGCCTTTCACTGCAATGGTTCAGAAACAATTTCTGCAAGGAAGAAATCTCAACTGCCAATTTAATGGGGGTTGACCCGTATTATCTCATGGACAAAGCGGCGGAAAAAGTGGAAGCAGGCAGCAATGGTCTTTTGTATTTGCCCTATCTGATGGGTGAGCGCAC
>JAAYJG010000336.1 GCA_012523055.1 Ruminiclostridium sp.
AAGCCTTTTTACATGGGTTTGCCCCTTCGGCGCCATTTCACTGGTCTCTCCAGAGGTCCGTCTGATTAAAGTCTTATTACCTGAGAGATTTACTCCTTCGGTGAGCCAACAGGCTACTCTCCTTTAACCTTCATCCGGCGTTATTCAGTTCAGTTGAATTCTTTTCTCTTATTATATTCCTATCATAAAAAATGTCAAGAGTGTATGTTAATCTTTTGACAATCTTTTTCCTTGTTCATGATCCTTGCAGAAAAACTCATAGATACCCATCACGACTAAAAAGGCTGCAAAGATTTTTCGCAACAGATCGTTTGAAAACCTTACAGCCAGAAAAGCACCCAGGCATGCACCCAATAACCCGCCACCGATTAGATAAACAAGAAACGCTTTTTCGATGTGCTTGTTTCTGAAATGTAAAACCAGTGCTGCTATGGCCGAAGGCATAAAATACAGCAGGTTGATTCCCTGCGCTATTTTTTGTTCAATGCCTGCAAACAGCACCAGGCCGGGTATGAGAATCGTTCCGCCCCCCATTCCCATTCCGCTGATCATCCCGGAGATAAAACCAAGCAAAATTTCAAGCATGAAGCCTCCCTTTGTCTAAAAGAACATCCTTATACCGGCGATAACCAGAAAAACGCCAAAAAGCTTCTTCAGAAATATGGGCTTCAGCTTGTTCAGCAGCACGGCTCCAAGAATCGCACCGACAACCCCACCCGCGGAAACCTTCCACAAATGAGACCACACTATATATCCGCCTCTGGCATAAAAAACACTGCTGAGGACAGCCAGTGGCAAAATGATAGCTATGGCTGTTGCCTGAGAATTCTTTCTGCCCACTTTGGCTATCATTGTAAGATATAGTACGATCAAAACCCCACCGCCCGAACCCAGCAAGCCGTTAACGAAGCCAGCCAGAATACCGGCTACACCCATTTTCACTTTATCGGTTACTTCGTGTCTCTGTTTATGATTTGCCATGTTACTTCGGGAGTCTCCTTTTTGGCCGTAATGGTCATCAGTGTTGTTCCCGGTGTTAGTTCGGGTTTCAGGTATGCTTTCGGGTTTGTGGATATCAGCCTTTCGATAGAGTATGTGCTGTCGTCATTTTTCATCAGAACAACACGTTCTCCATCAAGCGTCACTTCCATACGGGTTTCCGTACCACTTTGCTGATCGAATAAAACCTGATCGAATGGAACGATGGAATAGATCACTTTTTCACTCCCCTTCAAATACATACTGCTACATACTAGGAGACCGTTCGGAAAAACATGTTTATTCATAAGACACTACTTTTCATGGCTTGAAACCCGCATAGTTCCGCTCATTATTACATGTTTATGCGTGTTTCTAAAGAATAAACAGACTTTCCGAGCCGGCTCCTGGCTTAATGAAATTTATTATCATTCGTTTACGTGCTGTAAATCATGGCATTGTACTTCCTTTATTTACGTTACAGTTCATTTCAGACAACTCGCTTTATTTTCATGCTGCAGGCTCATTGCCGCACACTCTCCATTTTTTGTTCGTTATACTTTTCAATAAGCTCATCCAGCTTTTTTAATGCTCCGGCAAGCCCTCCAACTTCATCGATAATGCCGTTGTTAACGGCTTCCTGTCCAAACAGAACAATTCCCACGTCATTGGCAAGCTCACCTGTTTTCAGCATCAGCTTGCGAAAATCCTCCTTCTTTATTTTGGAATTTTTCGATACAAACTCCACAACACGTTCCTGCATTCTGTCGAAATATTCAAAGGTCTGTGGAACTCCGATAATCATACCATTGAGTCGAAGCGGGTGAATGGTCATGGTCGCGGACGGTGCAATATAAGAATAGTTTGTAGATACGGCCAGGGGGACACCAATGCTGTGACCTCCGCCCAAAACCAAAGAAACCGTCGGTTTTGACATGCTGGCAATCATTTCGGCAATGGCGAGGCCAGCCTCCACATCACCGCCTACCGTATTTAACACCAGAAGCAGACCGCTGATGTTTTTATCTTCTTCAATTGCGACCAGTTGTGGGATGACATGCTCATATTTCGTGGTTTTATTCTGCGGGGGCAATACCATATGGCCTTCTATCTGCCCGATAACCGTAAGGCAATGAATGTTTCTGCCTTTTTCCTGAACCGATACGGTGCCCATTTCCTTGATGTTATCCAGTTTATCTTTTTCAGTTTCTTTTTCTTGTTCATCGGCCTGGCTTGCAAAATATACTTTTGAATCCAAATGAAAACCTCCCCGCAACCAATCTCTCCTCAGTATCGGCGGTTTCAAAAGGAAATATGCGAATACCATAGATTATTCTGTGAAAATGAGTGAACTCATTCATCTATTAAAACCAAACCAATGTTTTTCTACGGTAATATAATGGTATAATGTAATGACAGAAAGAATTACTTTGGAGGTTTTTATATGGATAATTTTGTTTTTCAGAACACGACGAAAATCATTTTTGGCCGTGGAACAGAGAGAAAAGTGGGAAAAGAGATCCTTCCCTACAGCAAAGACATCCTGCTGCACTACGGCGGTGGAAGCATCAAAAAAACCGGTCTGTATGACAGAGTGACCCAATCGCTGAAGGATGCAGGCATCCGATGGGTAGAGCTTTCCGGAGTAAAGCCGAACCCACGTTTAAGCCTTGTTCGTGAAGGCATAAAGCTTTGTAAGGAAGAAAAGCTTGATTTTATACTGGCCGTTGGCGGAGGCAGCGCCATTGATTCCTCAAAAGCCATTGCAATGGGTGTGCTTTATGAGGGTAATGTTTGGGATATTTATGCGGGAAAGGTGAACCCGAAGACCGCCCTGCCTGTGGGCACCGTGCTGACCATACCCGCAGCAGGCAGTGAAGCAAGCACCGCCAGTGTGATCACCAATGAGGACGGGTGGTTGAAAAGGGGATTCAATTCTGAAATCATATATCCCGCGTTTTCCATTTTAAACCCCGAATTGGCCTTTACGCTTCCGAAGTATCAAGTTGCCAGCGGCTCGGCAGACATCCTCGCCCACCTGATGGAACGCTATTTCACAAATACACAAAATGTGGAACTGACAGACCGCATGATTGAAGCGATCATGGTAACCCTTACCCATCATGTACCCAGGGTTTTAGCACAACCCGACAATTACGATTCCTGGGCTGAAATTATGTGGAGCGGAACTGTTGCGCACAACAACCTGATGAACACCGGAAGGGTCGGCGACTGGGGCTCCCATGATATTGAGCATGAGCTGAGCGCAATTTACGATGTAGCTCATGGTGCAGGTTTGGCGGTTGTTTTCCCTGCCTGGATGAAATATGTTTATAAACATGATGTAGCCCGTTTCTGCCAGTTTGCTGTGCGTGTGTGGGGTGTGGATCCGAACTTCCGTTCTCCAGAGGAAACCGCACTGGAGGGCATTTCAAGGCTGGAAAAATACTTCAGATCCATCGGTATGCCGGTTACGCTTAAAGAGCTGGGTGTTCCCGAGGACAGGCTTGAAGAGATGGCTGCCAAGGCAACCGGTAACGACACCTACACCATCGGTCAGTATGTAAAGCTGAAAAAAGCCGATATACTGAATATCCTGAATCGAGCCCGATAATTTACACCTAAGCCACGGAGACAGGTCCCTTGGTTCAATTTCCTCGCTGGCGGGGTCCAGGGTATCCTTCGCTCAGGTTGACAAACATACCTGAACAGTAATTATATATATGAGTCGAAACATCCTTCTCTTCGGCTCATTTGTACACATATGAAGATGAGCCAGAGAATTTTTCTCTGGCTCATTATTTATTTTCTTTGTATTTGTTTTCTTTGTTTACCCAATCTTAATACTCGTTTTCCTTAAGGATGACATCATGGGCTCCGCCTTCGCCCGGAATCAAATGTATCACAAGGTGTCCGGGAAACAGCAAAAAGGGCTGTAGAGACCTTTTGTTGTCACTTTTTCACGGTCGTTCCACCTGATTCAGATCGATCAGGCAAACCTGTGTGGTGCCATTATCAAACGGGCGGTTGAACAAAATCATATCACCCTTCCGGTTAAATGAGGGATGAAGATGATCCGCACCGGTTTTGG
>JAAYJG010000337.1 GCA_012523055.1 Ruminiclostridium sp.
CGATATAAGGACCTTATCACTACGTGATAAGAACCTTGTTGCTGTGTGATGGTTTTGCCAAAGCAAAACCTGCTGTTGCAATAACAGTGTGTTGCGATTGCAAGCAATCGCTTCCGTTGTTATAAAATGCAAGCTAGTTCAGCTTATCCCACTATCGGTTATTTCAGTTTTTATTGCGTGTCTAATGGGATCAATTATGTTTCATTACGGATTTTTCCCATTAGGTATCACTTTTTGTTTATCACTAATACTGCTTGGCGGGTTAATTCTGACTCTTTACTCAACGAAATAGTTAGCAAGCTTTCTTGAACTCAAGAAAATAATCGAATACAATATGACATTTGGTCCTACCCCTTGACAGCCTGGATTTTGCTGTAGTGTTTCGCCCCCAAAAGATACCCCCCTATACACAAGTCGAGAAAAGCCGCGGGATTTTAATATCTTGTGGCTTTTCTCAAAACTGAAACCATCCTTATTGGTATTTCTCCCAACGAGACGGCTGTGTTTTTCGCTGCAGGATGGTGTATAAAAAAGCAAGAATCCCCGACCTTCAAATTGTGAAGCAATTAAGTGGGGGTGGTTCAAGAGATGATTCCATCGCAGGGTCAGCTTTTTATAGAAAGAAACAAGTCTTTCCTTTTAACCGTTACATTTGTTGTTATTGGTGTTATTATATTCGAGTGCCTGAACATTATTTTACAATTATTTCATTGAAAGCTTTGCTGAATGGAATGAAATAGCAAATCAACTTATGGACTTCAATTGAACTAATGACAGAAAGCGAGGAAATGAAGAATGAAAAGAAGAATGGAAAAAATGTGTGTGTGGGTCTTAATCATTGCATTGGTAGTGCTGATGGGGGCCTGCGGGAAGACAGCATCCGGTGATGAGCAGCCATTTCCGCCAGGGAGAACCCGAAGCAATTGGAGCCAGACGATTCACTTATACAATTTGATCCGGGTGATTCATCGTATAAAATACTCCTTCAGCACGTTGCCGGTATGACTGCCCGATTGCGCAACCTGTTCAGGTGTACCCTGGGCTACAACGGTTCCGCCTGCGTTCCCGCCTTCTGGGCCAAGGTCAATAATCCAGTCTGAATTGGCCATAATATCAGGGCTGTGTTCTACGACGATCACCGTATTGCCCGCCTGTGTGATGCGTTTTAAAACAACAAGCAGGTTTTGTATATCTGAAAAATGAAGGCCTGTGGTGGGTTCGTCCAATAAGTAAAGGGTATGTCCCCTGCCAGGCTTTCCCAATTCCTTGGCTAGCTTGATCCTCTGGGCTTCGCCGCCAGAAAGCGTCAGTGCACTCTGCCCCAGTTTGATATAGGACAGGCCTACATCATATAATGTCTGCAAAACTTCCCGGATTTTCTTATCATCCCGAAAAAAATCCAGAGCCTGCTCCACATTCATCGCAAGGACATCTGCGATGTTTTTTCCCCGCACCAGTATCTCAAGTGCTTCGGCATTGAATCTCCTTGCGATGCATACCGGGCATTCCACCCAAATATCCGGCATAAAATGCATCTCAATACGTCGCCTTCCCTCACCAAGGCAAGCCGGGCATTGTCCTTCCGGGCTGTTAAAGCTGAACCGGTTTTGCTTGTAACCCCTTTCCTTCGCTTGAGGAGAAGAAGCAAAGAGGTCCCGGATGCTGTCAAACATACCGGTATAAGTAGCCGGATTGGAACGCGGTGTGCGGCCAATTGGCTGCTGTGAGATACTGATGACATTCCGAATGGCTTCAAGGCCTTCAAGCCTGTCGTATTCGCCGGGAAACTCCTCTGAACCGTTCAACACCTTGCTGATAGCCGGGTAAAGGGTCTTATAAACCAGGCTGCTTTTTCCAGAGCCGCTGACCCCGGTGATACAGCAAAGCACACCCAGGGGGAATTGAACGGTCAGGTTTTGGAGATTATTGCAACGCGCGCCGGTTAAGGTAATAAAGCCTGTGGGCTTTCTGCGCTGATCCTGGTTGGGCTTTTGGTGCAGCTGCTTCAGGTATTGACCGGTTAGCGAGCCGAAGCATTCCATGATTTCCTGCGGTGTGCCCTGCGAAGTGATTTCACCGCCATGCAGCCCGGCGCCTGGGCCGATATCGATAATTTTATCTGCCGCCAGCATGGTTTGTGCATCATGCTCTACGACAAGGACTGTGTTTCCGTCATTCTTTAGCCGCTGCAAAAGCTGAATCAGCCTCTGGTGATCCTTTGGATGCAGCCCTGCAGAGGGTTCATCCAGAACATATAATATGTTTGTGATGCCGCCGCCCAACTGTGAAGCCAACCGCAGCCGCTGCAGTTCTCCTCCTGAAAGGCTGGGAACCGGTCGATCCAGGGCTAGATAGGAAACTCCGGCTTCCAGAAGGTTCTCCAAACGACCATATAACTGTTTTAAAACGGGAAGTGCGATATCCAGCTGCTGTGTGGTGAGAGAGCCTGGAAGCTGAAAAATCCATGCCTTCAGCTGCTCCAGGGTCATCAGGGCAACCTCGGGAAACCTTGTTCCACCGATGGATACCAGCCGTCCTTCCGGCATCAGTCTTTCCCCTGCACAGGTTGGGCATTGCTGCTCCCGCATAAAGGTTGAAGCAATTCTGCCGGCCGTGTCCCCGTTCATTTCCCGGAAAAGGCGCGTGATCGTATTGAAGGCTCCTTCCACCGGGCGCTTGATTTCACCTTTTCTGCCGTTTGAATTGGAATAGGTAAAGCACACTTCACGGCCTTCAGAACCATAAAATGCCTGATGACGGAAGCTTTCGGGCAGGTCTTTCCAGGGAAGCTCCAGGTCTGTCCCCATCTGTTCTGCCAAACCAAACAGCTCACCCTTCATCCAGTTCGCATTGGGCTTTTTTCTGAATTTCCTCAGGTTCCCCCACCATTTGGAGGCACCATCCAAAACAGAAAGCTCAGGGTTTGATACGATCAGCGATGGATCCAGTGTCAGCTTCACACCCAGACCCTTGCAATCCGGGCACATGCTCTCAGGGTTGTTAAAGCTGAACAGGGAGGGGGTCAGGTCAAAGAACAACCGGTTACAGCTGTAACAATAGGCTTTTGTCTGAAAGACAAGTTTTTCTTTCATATTACGGGTTGAGTTTTTGATGTTTCCTGTGAGTTCAACTTCAATGGCTCCGTTACCTGCATCAAGGCAATTTTTGATTATGGCGGTCAACTGCTTTTTATAGAGTGCTTTTTCGGGTTCTTCCTCTTCAGGTGTAAGGAAATTTTCAGCGGGAAGCTCATCATTAAATGCGCGGATTGTAAAAGCCGTCCCCGGTTCCATATTTGACAGAAGCAACACGATCTCATCAGGTTTCATTGGCATGATGGCTTCACCGCAATCCGGGCAATGCCTGACACCGACGGCTGAAAACAACAGCCTTAAATAATCGTGAATATCGGTCATCGTGCCCACGGTTGAACGGGGATTGCGCCCGGCATATCTCTGTTCAACGGAAATGGCCGGAGGAAGCCCTGATATAGAATCAAAATCGGGTTTTTCCATCCGCTCGGAAGCCGATATGCCCTGGCCGGACATGCTGTCAAGAAAGCGGCGCCTGCTTTCAGCATAGATCGTATCAAAGGCAAGGCTGGATTTTCCGCTGCCACTGACACCGGTGATAACCGTCATTTTGTTTTTCGGGATGGTCACACAGATGTTTTTCAGATTGTTCTGACGAGCCCCCTCAACGATAATTTCATCGGCTTGCACGAGCTTTCCTGTAAAGGTGGAGGAGAATACTTCTTCAGGAGTATGCCCACTCGTATTTCCCTGGAGATATGGCCGAATTCGCTCGAGAGAAGATAAACGGGTTGAATTGCTGCTGCAGGTTACGTTCTCCTGTCGGTCATCCAACCATTCAGGCCAGTGCTTCAGCCAATCGGGTAATATACAGCTTTCAACCCTGTCCCTGGCGGGCAGGTAAGGTAGAATATCCACCACCGGGGAATGATCAAATGCATCTGTACCTGAAATTTCGATCATTCCGTGAACAATATCGATCCCGATGATTCGGGCTGTGGTCAATGCTATGGGATTTGGCCGCACGGGGGAGCGGGTTGCAAAAACACCGCTTTTGGGTGCATTTTCATAAGGGGGATTGACCTGTGTTACGCTTCTGTAGCTTTTTTTGTCAAAGCGATGGAACCACCAGAGCATTTTAATATGGGAGTATTCCTGAAGCTGCTGTAAGTTGGCAGGGTTTGGGTTGATAAGTTCAATGAAGCTCTTTCCATCCCTTTTGCGGATATACCCGCAAGGTGGCAGAAGAAAGGACTTGCTGGAAGGAAGAGAGAGCTCGGAGAAGTCTGATGATTCATTTATCTCCAACGCACACCCAGGTTCACTTCTCGTCACCTCGCCACTGCTTCCGTCATCCTGCCGCCATAAGCCGTCAGCTTTCAGGCTGATGGGTACCCTTGGTTCCCGGATACGATCCTCACAGGGAAAATATGGCTTTATATCGAACAAGGGTGTCCCGTTTGGTGTATCAAGCCGATCGAAAACAATAAGCCCCTTTGTTTCATCCACCGAGAGTATCTTTACAACTTCGGTATTCAAACAAAAGCTGTCCTTTGCGAATTCACCTGCCAGAGTCAGTGAAGGAACTGGAGTATTTGCATGGATTAGAATTGCATGGCTGAAAAGCTCCAGAAATTTTAAGCATGGCCAATAATCCTGGCAGATAGCCGCATAGAAAAGGTTGTTTTTTGAATGCAAAAATCCTGTCGGACACAATACATATCCAATGCTTTCAATGGGTTTACGCATATTTTTTCTCCTTACCAGAATTGCCATTGACGCTTGCACAGCTTGAGTATAATGAGTGGCGGGTATCGCTTTCTTCTAAAGCGGTGTTACAGGCAGATAGATGTGTACTGCCTTGCCTCCATCTTGCCGCCGATCTTCTTCGTATGGATAGAGCTCGAAGGAATTTTTGTCATCCGGCTGGTATCCGCTGTTGATAAGCCAGTTGTAAAAAAGATAATCCCAAGCCTGTTGGTATTGATCGGAGCGTAATATAAAACGGGCGATAGCATACTTCCCACCGAGAACGTCCATTTTACCAACAACTCCATCCACCGGGGTTTCTTTCGGAACTGTCAGGCATACACTGATCCTAAGATTATTATCGTCTGTCACACCAGGGTCACAATGATAAATTGTAAGCCATCTTGCACCGGGCAGGCTCGTTAAATCCCTTGCGTCCGCCCACTTGTAAAGCTTTCGGAAAAGCCTTGCAAACAGATCCTCGTCCTTTTTATAGGGACCGGTGTGTCGGATATAGGCGACGGTAAACGGTGTAATTTCAGTCACAGTAATATCAGTTGGGGCGACGGCGGCTTCACCGGGCTCTGTTTCATTATAAAGCAAAAGTTCATCATTTTCTTTGCTTGGATTGCTTTCCATTTTGCATTCCTTGCTATTCAAACAAAGAGTATCGGATCGGAACTGCCCGGCGCTTTTACCGAATTGGCTGCGAAAAGCCCGGGAAAAACAGGCCTGGCTTGAAAACCCGCAATCCAGCGCTATTTCGGAAATGGACTTTTTTCTGTTGGAAGCCAATAAAGAAGCAGCCTTTTCAAGGCGCAGACGTTGAATGTACTTGAATAAAGGCTCCCCCGCAATGCTTGTAAAAATACGGTGAAAATGAAAGGCTGAGAAGTTGGCGACCTCTGAAAGCTGCTGCAGTGTGAGCTCGGAGGAAAGGTTCTGATCAATAAAGTCCTGAACCTTGTTGATACGCATAATATACTCGTCCATTAAAACCGGGTTGTTCTTCAAAGCCATGGGGATCACCTCACAATAAGAATGAATTCCAATGACAGGGCTCCATAATCACCAAATATGAAGATAAACACCTCAAGCTTTCACATCTCAATTTGTGAGTCTGCCCCGTCCACGATGATTTCAAATGCAGTTCTTGTTGCAGTCACAACATCGGCATGAGCCGCTATAGGAAAAAACGAGAATAACATCATAAGTGTTACTAAAACAGAAATAGCTTTTTTCACTGCGCTTTCCTCCCTTACATTCGTTCATTTATAAATGATTTCGCCATGGAGTCAGTTTTTTCAATCCACCAGCTTTTTGTAATTTTCCATTAACTCAATGAACTTCATGCTGTCACCACCGGTATCTGGATGATATTTTTTGGCAAGCTCCCGGAACCGCTTTTTGATGGTGTCTCTGTCCGCATCATAGGGTAGACCAAATTGCGCCAGAAGGCCGGGATGGAACAAATCCGCACTGACAATTCCATTCTCCTTGTAAAACTGGTAATAAACATAAAAAAAGAACTCACTGATCACTTCCTTCAGCTCGTCCTTTTCCATACCCGCCAATGCTGAAAGCGAATATTTTGCTTCTTCCCTCTTACAATCATTCAAAGCAAAAAACTCATTCCAGACCAACCCCGCAAGCTTTGCCCTATCAGACAGGCCATTTTGTGAAAAGCCTGAAGCGCCAAACCGAATCCTGATCTCCAGCTTTTTCAGCTTTCTGATTTTTTGTTTGATCTCATCACGGGTAAATGCGATGCCTGCCATTCAATTCCCTCACATGAACTGCTTTCAGCACCCGTAACCTGACACAACACTTAATCAGGTGCTTATTAAGTCCTATTATAGCAAGACTTCAGGATATGCACAACGTCAACACTGCCAATACTGCCCATGGAGTTACTATTCAGAGGCAAGCAGGCACAGTCTGCCGAACGAAATGAAGGATCTTCGCATTGCTCCAAAATTTCGCTTCGCTTAGGATGACATCGCTTCGATCTGGATTGTATTGCTACGTATGGGATAAAACACATCTATAGTAACTTATGCACTCATTAAAGGGGGGTGTGAACAGTAACCAATGAAAACATTCTGTGGTGATGGAAATGAACCTTTTTGTTTAAGTTTTTTGGTATTTGTAGTAAAATCATAATAGCGTTCTACTTGATGCATCTTGTTTGAACAATCAAGAGGAATACAAACACAGAAAGGGGTATGAAAAATGTCTGTTTTGGTGACGGGTGGAGCCGGTTATATTGGCAGCCACACCTGTGTCGAGCTTCTTACAGCCGGATATGATGTGGTTGTAGCGGACAACCTGAGCAACAGTAAGGAAGAAGCCCTGAATAGGGTTCAGGATATCAGCGGAAAGGCTTTAAAGTTTTACAGGGTGGATTTATTGGATAAACCGGCTTTGGAAGGAATTTTTGAAAAAGAATCCATCGAAGCGGTGGTTCATTTTGCCGGGTTAAAGGCCGTGGGTGAATCGGTCTCAATTCCTCTGCAATATTACCACAACAATATTACAGGAACCCTCACCTTGTGTGAGCTGATGCAAAAATACGGAGTGAAGAACCTTGTGTTCAGCTCTTCCGCAACGGTATATGGGGATCCGCACGCGGTTCCAATTACCGAAGAATTTCCGCTTTCAGCCACCAATCCCTATGGTCGGACAAAGCTGATGATCGAGGAAATTCTGCGGGACCTTTATGTAGCTGATACATCCTGGAATATTGCCATTTTAAGATATTTCAACCCCATCGGGGCACACCCAAGCGGCAGGATTGGCGAAGACCCCAATGGGATTCCGAACAACCTGGTTCCCTACATCACCCAGGTGGCTGTTGGGAAGCTAAAAGCACTGAACGTGTATGGCGATGATTATGTTACTCCGGATGGAACCGGTGTCAGGGACTATATCCATGTGGTCGACCTGGCTTTGGGCCACCTGAAAGCGTTGGAAAAGCTGCAGTCGAAACCGGGTGTTGTCACCTACAACCTGGGCACAGGTCAGGGTTATTCCGTATTTGAGGTGGTAAAAGCATTCTCCAGGGTTCTTGGACGGGATGTTCCCTATCATGTTGCTGACAGAAGACCTGGTGATATTGCCATGTGTTATGCGAACCCTGAAAAGGCAAAACAGGAAATGGGGTGGACAGCAAAAAGGGGTCTGGAGGAGATGTGCTCGGATTCCTGGCGATGGCAGCAAAAGAACCCACAAGGCTATTAGTACCAGCTCAGTTTTTTTGCGGATTTGTTGTGCAACAAATGTTTGAAAATGCGTATATGGCGTTTTTCGAAATAAAATACGCAGTTAGCTTCAGGTGGAGGCTCTACTCCACCTGAAGGTTTAATCGGAGCCTGCCACTAAGTGCTTTTTGGCATCCGAAAAAAATACGCTATAGAATGGGCTTGGTTTATCGATGAAACAATACAGGAAAGGTGAAAAATTCATGGCAACAAAAACACTTGTCATCATGGCAGCCGGAATGGGAAGCAGATATGGCGGCAATAAACAGATTGACCCAATGGGTCCGAACGGGGAAATCATCCTGGAGTATTCCATTTATGATGCCCTGAAGGCCGGATTTGATAAGGTTGTATTTATTATTAACAAAGCGATTGAAAATGCATTTCGGGAAAATATCGGATACAGAATTGAAAAGCTGGTGGAAACAGCTTATGTTTACCAAAGCGTTCACGACATCCCCGCAGGTTTTACAGTGCCGGAAGGGCGGGTAAAACCCTGGGGAACAGGCCATGCGGTGCTGTTATGCAAAGATGTGGTGAATACTCCCTTTGCGGTGATTAATGCCGATGATTTTTACGGTGCGGATTCCTTTAATGCCCTTGGAAACTGCCTGGGAAGCATGGTGGATACCGAAGAGCAGTATTCCTGCTGCATGGTCGGGTTTAAGCTGGAAAATACTTTAACTGAAAATGGACATGTTTCGAGGGGTGTCTGTTCGGTCACCCCGGAAAGATACCTGGCGGGTATTCAGGAAAGGAAGAAGATTCAAAAGTTTGGCTCGGCAGCGAAGTATACTGAAGATGGAGAAACCTGGATCACAATCCCTCCGGGAAGCACTGTTTCAATGAACATGTGGGGGTTTACACCCAGCCTGTTCGGTGAACTGGAAAGGAGTTTTCACACATTTCTTCAAAATAGCGCGGATAACGCCGTAACCGCAGAGTTTTATCTTCCTTCCGCGGTAGACAGCCTGATTGCTGCCGGCAAGGCCAGAATAGGCGTGCTGACCACCAATGAAAAATGGTATGGTGTAACCTACAAGGAGGATCGGCCTGTTGTAATAGAGGCTATCAGAAAAATGCATGAGCAGGGAGTATACCCCAATCGCTTATGGAAAGATTAAGCTTGCTGGACTCGTGTTCTTGGGATAACTGTTTCATCGGTGTTACTGCTATGAGACCTGCCAAGGTTTCGTGTTGTTTGGTGGCCCTTGGATCGCAGGGGACTGCTCACGCCCCAGAGAAGTTAGCCAGTGGCTCGGGTGATTTTAATGAACAAAGGCTATTTATTTTCAACTTTTAATGGATACTTGTCCATTGTCATTAGCTGTCATCAAGTGCTATGATAAGAGGTGTGTTTTAGAACAACTTGATTGGAGGCCTCTATGTCACAGCATTGGAAAGCAGATCTATCCATATTAAGCATCACTATCATCTGGGGTTCTTCATTTATTTTGATGAAGAACCTCTTGGATTATACTCCCGTATTCGCCTATCTGGCCCTTCGGTTTCTTTTGGCATCGCTGATTCTGTGCCTGTTGTTTTTTAAACGGTTAAAGAATATCACTGCAGGAACCCTGAAGAAGGGTATCGTCGTCGGGCTGACCCTATTTGGGGGAATGGCACTTCAAGTAGTCGGGCTTCAATATACGACTGCTTCCAACTCAGGTTTTATTACAGGTATGAATGTTGTTATGGTACCTGTGCTGTCAGCGCTATACCTGAAGAAAAAACCGCCGTTACTGGCTGTTGTAGGAGTTATCGCTGCCGCCGCCGGGCTGTTCTTCCTTTCCGGAGGTACACAGCTCCAGTTTAACTTAGGTGATCTGCTGACACTCTTTTGCGCCATTTGTTTCACCCTCCAAATCATTTTCATTGATGATGCTGCGTCGAAAGAAGATCCTGTTTTAATAACCATCATCCAGGTCGCTACGGCAGCTTTGCTCTACACAGGGGTCTGGGGCTTTCAGGGTTTCGCTTTGCCGGTTGTCAATACCACACTGGTAACAACCATATTGTGGACCGGTGCTTTTGGTACCGCCTTCGCAGTGGGCGTTCAAACCGTAGCACAGAAATATACAACACCAACCCGTACAGCCCTGATCATCACCTGTGAACCAGTGTTTGCCGCCATTTTCGCATGGACAATTCCCAATAGCCAGGGAATCACTGAAAAACCAGGTTTGTATACAATCATCGGTTGCATTCTTATACTAGGTGGGATGCTTCTAAGTGAACTTCCCAAGCTAAAAGTGGAGGAAGTTCGAGATGCTGTTTCGTGAACTACCCGCCAATCATATTGGCTGAAATTCGCGATGGGGTCTTCAAAATCGTGAACAATGTAGTTTTAAAGAGGGAGTCTTATGCTTATTTGTGATAAAAAAGCCACCTTCATTGAGAGCGGCTTTGAGATATGAATTCATGCTCTTATTTCAAGCCTTGGTACAATGCATCAAGAAGCACTCTGGTATTTTGTAAAACTTCGTGAAGCCTTTTCAGTTAACTGAAAATTTGATTCTTTCTTTAGAAGAAATGATTTCTGATTCTATGTTATCAAGAACAAAAAAATTATGTCAACTAGATAGTTTAGGAAATCTGATGGATCAAGACAGTAAAATAGTCCTATTCGTTCATACTTCAATATTAGAAAAGAAGAGCTTGTTGAAAGCCCATATGCAGGCGATAATAACCAGAATGTCAAAAGTGAAGTTAAATAAAAAGAGCTGCTTGGCAGTGTCCGCCTCCCCATTTCCGATAAATGGCATGGGAAACTGAAAAGCACCAATAGCCATGATCATCCAAAGCAACTCAATACGCAGGCGGGATTGACTGTCCTGCCGTCTGCGCCTGAACTCAATTACGGAAACGATGATAGCAGCAAGGTAAGCCAGCACAATGAACCATAATTTTTTAGGAAAGACAGTGCTGCGAAAATCCGACCAAAACGTGAATCGGTTGAAGTTATAGGTGTATTCAGGCACATCCTTTTTTTCGTACTTCCCGAGGAAGGTTCCTGTCTGAAAGCTTTGCGAAGCGGTATACTTCATTCCATTGATGAGCCTTTGCGGATTCAGCAGATAAAACCAAATTAATTTGAAATTGCTGATTTTATCATTGAATTCGGTCTGGGTGATTTCGGACCAGGGAACATATCGGGCATATTCATTATGGGGGAGATAGGCATGCTTTCCTGCTTCAACCGCCAAATCACCCGAAAGCCCCAGCATTTCGAGATCTCTTTGCGGCTCCTCGGAGTTTTTTAAAATACCATAAAAAACCGCGTTATATTTTGTATCCACACCACAGGTTTTGTTCTGCTGGGAAAAAAACCCCATGGTACAGGCAAACAACAATATGAGGGGAATTGCCAATTTCAAGATTAAATAAGGACCTGTATTCCGTGTTGATGATTTACCCGGTCGCTTACTGCTCGCCCATGCAACCCGGGCTGGTCGCAAGCTCGCCTCGATGGCTGTATGTGGGGGCATTTTCAAGCGAATCCCTTCATTACTTTCAACAGACTCTTTTAGATATAAAATGAGCCTTACAAGCATGAAAGCAACGAAGGGAAGTGCCGTGATACATTGGGCTTTGGAACATAAAAACAGAAAAGAGGATATAAACAGCATTAGTATGATTTTTTTGTCGATGGTTTCCTGTTGTATGACATATAGTATGGAAGCAGCGAGCAGTATCAATGAGATGATCATCATTGGCTCACCATAAAGGCTGTTGAACCATATAAGATAATTTCCGTCCAATAAAACCGCTAATGCTGCAAAACTAGCAAAAATGTATGTAGGGCTGCGCTTAATCCCTATCCACCTCAGACATATTATAATTACTGCAATATATAAAAAAACATAAACGACTGCCAGTATTCCCGTATTGAAGGTTGCGAATCCTACCATTTTGCAGATCGATTTTGCCAGAAGAACAGGGTAAAACAAACTGGAACTGACGAGAAAATGAAGAGGGTTGACAGAAGTCATGTTATATTCAGCCTTGACATATTGATAAAAACGAAATTCAGGTTCTGCCAGAGAGCTTTCTGTTTCCTGAAGACCTGAAATATCCATAATTCTCTGAAAGTCGCCTTGATCGGCAACTCCCGGCCTTGGTGGAATAAAAAGAACATATATCGCAATTGCAGCTGCGAACCACGGAATCATCCAGTTCAATACGGCAGTGAGTTTTTTCTTTTCCATCTTAGTCTATATTTTGGCTGGATATGAAGAAGATTATTCAGAATGATTCACCGCAACGAAATCTAAATGAAATCTATTTGTTGAATCCAATAAGACAAATCAGCGCAAGCGCATTTGTTTAAAGATACCACTATACCTGAAGTTCTTTGCCATTGTCATTCTTTCGTATGGTTTTCTCTTTTTGTTCTATGAGTTCATCTTAAGAAGATTACCCCTGCTCAAAGTAAAAAAGCAAGATGCCTGATGCCTGGTGAAATTTTTACATAAACAAAATCACTTCTTTTACGTATTAATTCATATAACCAGTGTTCTACTCATCATTTCGCTGCAATAAGGTTATGATGTATAGGATGAGAAAACTAAATGAATTGAAGGAGTGAATGTACTGTGAAAAAGGGTTCTTTATTGATTTTTGGATTAGTTGCCATTGTTGCTATTGCCATTATCTTAATTTTTTCAGGGATAGGCACATATAATAAGCTTGTTGCGCAGGATGAAGAGGTTCAAACTGCTTTAAGCCAGATAGACAACCAGCTGCAAAGAAGAAATGACCTGATCCCAAACCTTGTGGAAACCGTTAAGGGTTATGCCGCTCACGAAGAAGAAATTTTTACTTCCATAGCCGAATCAAGGTCAAAGCTAGCCGGTGCGGGAACTATGGGAGAAAGAGCTGATGCCAGCTCAGATTTGTCCAATGCTTTGTCAAGGCTTCTGGTCGTGGCTGAGAATTACCCCGAGTTGAAAGCCAATGAGAACTTCCGTCAGCTGGCCGATGAGCTGGCAGGAACGGAAAATCGTATCGGGATTGCCAGAATGGAATATAATGAAACGGTCAGGGGCTATAATACGGCAATCAAACGCTTCCCGACCGTCATATTCGCAGGTATCTTCGGGTTTGAAAGATACGATTATTTTGAAGCGGCTGAAGGAGCTGAAAAAGCTCCGGAAGTAAACTTTTAGAGGGATTATGCCAAATGAGAAAAATGAACCATTTGATCATTTTCATCCTGTTCATAGGGTTGCTGTTCAGCTTTCCCAGCTATGGTGAAGCTGTTATTCCCGAGCCTACCAATGACTTCTTTGTGAATGATTTTGCCAAAGTCATTGACGCGTCAGACGAACAAGCTATCCAATTTGCTGCTGTTCAATTACAGGAAGCAACAACAGCCCAGGTCGTTGTTGTTACCGTTGATAGCCTTCAGGGTGAACCACTTGAGGATTATGCGTATCAGCTGTTCAAACAATGGGGTATTGGAACTGCTCAGCAGAACAATGGGGTGCTAATCCTGGTATCAGTAGGCGACAGACAATCCAGAATAGAGGTTGGATATGGCCTTGAGGGCGCGCTTCCTGATGGGAAAACCGGAAGAATACAGGATGAATATATGATCCCATACTTCAAAGACAATGATTATGGTTCCGGAATTCGAAATGGGTTTCTGGCTATTGTACAGCAGGTCTATGACGAATACGGTATAGATCCCGGTGGTTTGGAGATGCCTGACAGAGCATTTACCACCGAGACCGATACCGGTGAAAGTGATAATGCAAATATGGTTTTGTTCATTATCATTATCATTGTTCTGCTGATTGATTGGATATTTCTTCGGGGAAGGATCACCAGGTTTATCCTGATGGCTTCCATGTATAACAGGCGAGGAGGCGGCCATTACCGTGGGGGTGGAGGTTCCCACCGCGGAGGCGGGGGCGGCTTCTCGGGTGGCGGGGGCCGTAGCGGCGGTGGTGGAAGCTCACGGGGTTGGTAAATGCAGGAGAGCTTTTGCATATCAAAACAGAATTCGCACAAGTGCTCGTTGGGAGCTACCCTTCTTTGGTTCACACATGTATCGTTTTCATGAATGTATCATCCACTGCTTTTTCACAAATACTATTTCGCTTCGCTGCACTGCTCGCCCATGCGACCCGGGCTGGTCGTTCCGCTTCGCTGCACTGCTCGCCCATGCGACCTGGGCTGGTCGTTCCGCTTCGCTGCACTGCTCGCCCATGCGACCTGGGCTGGTCGTTCCGCTTCGCTGCAC